>JBLJAX010000236.1:0-5854 GCA_047637795.1 Erysipelotrichaceae bacterium
AACGTCTTGTTTACCCATTCAGTAAAGTTTCCTCCTTTGAGATGGTGGTTAAGATCTCGTAACCTTCCTCCGTCACAAGTACGGTGTGCTCATAATGAGCCGCTAAGGATCCATCTTTGGTTACGACTGTCCAATCATCATCCAATACTTTGGTAAAAGGCTTACCGCGATGAACCATTGGTTCAATCGCAAGCGTCATCCCAGCTTTGAGAATCGGCCCTTTGCCTTTTGGCCCATAATTGGGAATGGCTGGATCTTCATGTAGATTTGCGCCTATTCCATGTCCGGTGTATTCATAGGGCACCGAATATCCATAAGAATAGACGTACTCTCCAATCGTGTTGGAGATATCCGACAAATGTACACCTGCCTTAACCATTTTTAAGCCTTCATAGAGACTCTGCTTGGTAACTTCCATCAGGTGTTTCGCTTCTTCGCTTACTTCCCCGACGGCGTACGTCCATGCACTATCGCCATGATAGCCCTTATAACAAGCGCCGATATCTACGGATATGATGTCACCCTCTTTCAAAGCATACTTGGATGGAAACCCATGAACCAATACCTCGTTAACCGAAGCACAGATTGCGGCTGGGAAGCCATTGTATCCCTTAAACGAAGGCGTTGCCTGATGGTCACGAATCACTTTCTCGACGATGCGATCAAGTTCACCCGTGGTGATACCAGGCCTAATTACCTCGGCCACCGCTTGGTGAGCCAAAGCAACGATTTCTCCTGCTTTACGCATGAGATCGATTTCACGCTTCGATTTGCTTGTGATCATTACAACTGCCCCAAAACCTTATCGATGTCTTGAAATACTTCATCGATTGGACGAGAAGCGTTGATATCAAACACTAAGCCCTTCTTAGCGTAGAAATCCAATACAGGTTGCGTCATGGTGACATGTTCCTTCAAACGTACGGCAAGTTGTTGAACGGTATCATCTGAACGATGAACCAATTCACCCCCACATACATCACACACACCCGAAACTTTCGGAGGTTGAGCTTTGATGTGAAAGATTGAACCACACTTTTCACAAACACGGCGTCCCGTGACACGTTCAGCCAAATCATCCAACTGTACTTTGAGGTTGATAACCGCTTCTACAGGACGATTGATTTGAGCTGCTATATCCTCAAACGCTTCTGCTTGAACCAAAGTTCTTGGATAACCATCTAAGAGGTAACCCTTTAAACAATCCGGTTCAAGCAAGCGTTCTTGAATCATTCTGATCGTCACATCATCTGGTACTAAACGACCTTCATCGATATACTTACGAGCTTCCAAACCTAAAGGCGTATTTCCATACATATGCGCTCGAAACATATTCCCAGTGGAAATATGTGGGATCGAGTACTTTTGAACAATCAAATGTGCCATCGTTCCTTTGCCGCTACCGGCCGCGCCCATAATTAGTATGTTCATACATGCCTCCTAATTGATGAAACCTCGGTATACCTTTTGTGTCATCTGACCTTCTAAATCTTTCATTGTTTCCAATGCGACCCCAACGACGATGATGATACCTGTTCCACCTACCGAAATGGTATTTGGAAGATCAGTGATCATCGGTAGTACATAGGGTAACACAGCAATGAAGGTTAAGAAGAGTGCACCTAATACTGTAATACGATTCAATACTTTTGAAAGATATTCTTTCGTTTCCGTTCCTGGTCGAATACCAGGAATGTATGTACCTTGTTTGCCCAAGTTCTCCGCAATCTTATCAGGATCAACCTGCAAGTTTGTATAGAAGAAGGTAAACACGACAATCAAGATGGCATAGATCGACAAGCCGAGTGGCTTCTGGAAATTAAACACATCATTGAAGAAGGTATACAGACCTTGCGTCTGGGAAAAGAAACTAAATGCTGTTGCAGGTGCCGTCATGACTGCCGAAGCAAAGATGACTGGGATAACACTTGCAGAGTTGATCTTCAAAGGTAGGTACGTCACATCATTCTTACCCTTACGCAGATTGCTCGACGTGTATTGAATCGGAATCTTACGTTCAGCCTTTTGCATGAAGATGACCAAGATGATGATCGCTAGATACATGAAGGTAAACAATAAGAAGTTGATCACACCACTGAAGAGTGCTGCATTGCTACTTGTATCCACCATGGTGTTAAACAAGTTCGCAAATGTGAAGGGAATTCGTGAAACGATCCCAGCAAAAATGATGATCGAGATACCGTTACCGATACCGAAACTCGAAATACGGTCACCAATCCATAACAAGAACATCGTACCAGCCGTCAAGACAACTGAAACATAAATGAAATTGGAAACACTTGGATCTTGAAGCAATCCATAATTCACATCAAATGCATAGGTAAGTGTAAACGCTTGGAACAAGGCCAAGAACACTGCCGCATAACGGGTGATCTTGTCAAGTTGACGTTTACCTTGTTGACCCGACTTAGCCATTTCGGTAAGTGCAGGCACAACATCCATTGCTAAGAGTTGAATGATGATGCTTGCTGTGATGTAAGGACCAACCCCCATTGCGAAGATCGAGAAGTTTTGCAACGCTCCACCACCCAACAGGTTCATGATGCCTAGAACGGAGTTATCCGCAACACCCGCCAACAATGCGTCTGTATCGACCAAAGGTACAGGAATTCCTGCACCCAGTCTGAATACAAACAACATTGCCAACGTGAAGAAAATCTTCTTTCGAATGTCTTTTTGCTTGAACAGGTTGACGAATGTCTTGATCATGCTAGATGACCTCAGCTTTTCCGCCTGCTTGTTCAATCAATGCGACAGCTGACTTAGAAAATTTGTTTGCTTTAACAGTCAACTTCTTTTCTAAAGTCCCAACGCCTAAAATTTTGATTCCGTCCAATTCTTTCTTAACCAAACCAGCTTCAAACAACAAAGTTGGCGTGACTTCAACGCCATCATCGAAACGGTTTAGAGCTTCGACGTTGACGATTGCATATTCAACGCGCGTGAAATTAGTGAAACCACGTTTTGGGATACGACGGAAGATCGGTGTTTGACCGCCTTCGAACCCTAACGAAACACCACCACCAGAACGTGCTAATTGGCCTTTATGACCTTTACCAGCTGTCTTACCTTGACCAGAACCCTGACCACGGCCTAAACGTTTGGAATCTTTACGAGCACCTTCGTTATATTTCAATTCATGTAACTTCATAATGGCCTCCTTTAAGCGCGCACTTCTTCGCGCGTTAATCCACGAAGTTTAGCGACGTCTTCAACAGTCTTCAAGCTCTTAAGGGCTGCAACAGTTGCACGAACCATATTGATCGGTGTACGTGATCCCAAACACTTGGTAAGGATATCATTGACACCAGCCAACTCAAGAACGGCACGAATCGGTCCACCTGCGATGACCCCGGTACCTTCTGTAGCAGGGCGAATCAAAACGGATCCTGCTCCGAAATTACCAGTCGCTGTGTGCGGAATCGTTGTTCCTACGATAGGAATTGTAATCAAATTCTTTTTTGCATCTTCGATTGCTTTCTTGATTGCATCAGGAACTTCATTTGCCTTGCCGGTACCAAAACCAACACGACCCTTTTTGTCTCCAATTACGACCAATGCAGCAAAACGGAAGCGGCGTCCACCTTTAACAACCTTGGTTACACGGTTGATCGTGACTACGCGTTCTTCGAACTCTTTCGGTTCTCTTGTATATCTTCTTGGTTTACGTTCCATGGCGACCTCCTAGAATTCAAGTCCAGCTGTTCTTGCGGCATCCGCAAGCGCTTTGACTCTTCCGTGATAGAGGTATCCACCACGGTCAAACACTACATTCTTAATATTAGCTTTGAGCGCACGATTAGCAAGCTCAGTACCAACAGCCTGGGCAGCGGCAATATTACCGCCGTTTTCCAACTTCAATTCTACACTATTTGCAGAAACGAGTGTAACACCTTTTACATCGTCAATTAATTGACAATGAATGTGGGCGTTCGAACGGAAAACGTTTAAACGTGGGCGATCAGCAGTCCCAGCGACTTTATTCCGTACACGAGCATGTCTACGTTGTCTTTCAAAATTCTTTGATATTTTCTTAAGCATGAACTGTTTTCTCCTTTCCCACTATTTCTTACCCGCTGTCTTACCTTCTTTGCGGCGGACAACTTCTCCCTTATACCGAATACCTTTTCCAAGATATGGTTCAGGTTTACGAACGGCACGAATGTTTGCAGCCCACTCACCGACACGTTGTTTATCAATACCTGATACAACGATTTCAGTAGGCGTTTTGCATTCAATTGTTAAGCCTTGTTCGATTTCAAATACAACTGGATGTGAGTAACCAACACTAATGGTCAACTTATTTCCAGCAACATTGGCACGGTAACCGATACCAACTAATTCCAATGCACGGGTGTAGCCGTTGCTTACGCCTTCAATCATATTGAAGAGCAAAGCACGGGTCGTCCCATGAAGTTGCTTCATTTGTTTCTGTTCATTAGGACGAGAAACAGTGAGGACAGCTTCATTAAGTTCAATCCCTAATCCCGGATTGAATTGACGTGATAAAGTTCCTTTAGGACCTTTGACCGTCACCTCATTCCCTGTGTTGATTGTTACTTCAACGCCAGCCGGAACGGTAATCGCTTTATTTCCGATACGTGACATGGTTTATCCTTTCTTCTACCAAACGTAGGCGACAACTTCGCCACCCACACGTTGTGCGCGCGCTTGTTTGTCGGTAATCAATCCGTGAGAAGTTGAAAGAATTGCTACACCTAAGCCATTTAGAACTCTAGGGATACGCTCAACATCAACATAGACACGTAGACCTGGTTTTGAAATACGTTTCAAACCAGATAATACTTTTTCTTTGTTAGGACCGTATTTCAAAGAAATGGTAATAACCTTTTGAAGATCACCAGATACGATGTATCCGTTAATGAAACCTTCTTCTTTTAAAATACGAGCAATTTCTACTTTTTCCTTACTGGATGGTACTTCCACCGCATCGTGACGCGCTTGTACGGCGTTACGTAATCTAGTAAGCATATCCGCAATTGGATCTGTCATATTCATCATGGGTGTTCTCCTTTCTTACCAGCTTGCCTTTTTGACACCAGGAATTTGACCTAAGTAAGCCAATTCTCTGAAGCAAATACGGCAGAGTTTGTATTTAGACAATACAGAATGTGGACGTCCACAACGTTCGCAACGAGTATATTCACGCACTTTGAACTTTTGAGGACGATGCGCTTTAACGATTAATGATGTTTTTGCCATGATTATGTCCTCCTATTTCTTTTCAAATGGCATGCCCAAGCCCTTAAGCAAGGCACGTCCTTCTGCATTGGTTAATGCAGATGTGACAATGACGATATCCATACCGCGAACGCGGTTGACTTTATCAAAGTTGATTTCTGGGAAAATCAGTTGTTCTTTAACACCCAAAGTGTAGTTCCCACGACCATCAAAGGCATTGCCATTGACACCGCGGAAGTCACGTACACGTGGAAGTGCGACATTCATCAACTTATCCAAGAATTCATACATTTTGTTACCACGTAAGGTAACTTTACAGCCGATCTCCATGCCTTCACGTAATTTGAAGTTCGCAATGGAAGTCTTAGCCTTTGTAATCACCGGTTTTTGACCAGCCAACTGAGTCAATTCCGCAACCGCTTCATCCAATGCTTTGGAGTTTGCGATCGCATCACCGATACCCATATTGATGACTACTTTCAAAACCTTAGGAGCCTGCATGACTGAGGAATATTCAAATTCCTTCATCAAGGCAGGAACCACTACTTGTGCATACTTTTCTTGTAAACGATTCATGGTGCCCTCCTATTCTTTCGCCGCGCTCTTTTTAGCACGGGGTTTCTTTTCTTCT
>JBLJAX010000237.1:0-4848 GCA_047637795.1 Erysipelotrichaceae bacterium
CGATTGATTTGAATTTGCTCGCATCGATGATGCAGGTGAGCACAACGCAGATCGACCAATATTTAACCGGCTTGATCCAGCGTGGCTTCGTAAGTTTGGATATCAGTGAAACAGGTGTCCATTATCGCTTGGATGGTGTGTATCAATTTGAAGATAAAGCGGAATCAACAGAACTTAAATCGTTGGTAGATATGTTTGCGGATGAATTCAAGCGCCCTCTCACCAGTAATGAAACTGAAAAATTGGATTATTGGCTGATAAAGTGTGGTTATGATTATGTCGTTCATGCGTTGCGTGAAGCAGTCATCTATCGTCAGTTGAAATTTCCTTATATTGATCGAATCCTCAATCAGTGGTTGAAAGATGGGCTCAGCTTAGAAGACCTGAATGCTGGTAAGCGGAATGCAAAGTAAATTGCGTCTGGCTTTGGATACGATGTATGCGATGTATCCCGATGCGTGTTGCGAACTTGACTTCAATACGAATGAGCGATTGCGGTTATCTTAAGTGCACAAACCACCGATATCTCGGTTAACAAAGTCACACCGAACTTGTTTCAAACATTTCCAACGATGCAGGCCTTAGCTGAAGCGGAGTTGGGACAAGTGGAAGATACCATTAAAACGATTGGTCTTTATCGTAATAAAGCCAAACACATCAAACAATTCGCAAAACAGCTTGTTGAGGAACATGATGGAGTATTACCAAGCGATGAAAATGCTTTGACAGCACTCGCAGGTGTGGGTCGCAAGACTGCAAATGTCATCATGGGTGTAGCTTTCCAACAACCAGCATTGGCGGTCGATACACATGTGTTTCGTGTTGCACATCGCTTAGCTTTGGTTACACAAAAAGCGAATGTCTTACAAACAGAGCTACACCTCAAACGAAAGATTCCGAAAGAAGAATGGATCGATGCTCATCATGCGATGCTCTTCTTTGGGCGATACCATTGTTTGGCACGACAACCAAAATGTGATGTGTGTCCATTGCAATCAAAATGCACATACTATAAACAACAAAAAAACAACTCAGTCTAAACCAGATTGAGTTGTTTTTTAATTACGGGGATGGGGTTGTTGGCGGTGTTACGACACCCTCCAAGGTATACTGGATTCCACCTGCATTCTTAATGACACTCAATTTTAGTATTGTCGGAGCTTCATAGGTGCTTTCACCAACCTTCACACTAATGACTTTACCACTAGTGGCTGTGCCAATACGTGTACATAGATTATAGGTTGTACAATAGGAAGGCAGTGTTTCTGTGGTTTTGTTCAACAGATCACCAAGATTGATGTCTTTATCCTTGATGAGTGTGACTGTAAATGTCAGTTGATCTTTATTACTGGTTTCATAAGATGTATTTTGAAGATTTGGATTAAGTTCCGCAATCTTACCAATGAGTGCGATTTCATCCGCATTTCGAGGTTCGACTTCTGTGATTGGGAATTTCGATGCACTTAACTGATTGTCTGAAATCCATTGGTTGAGTGTACTGATGGGTTGACCGATGAGTTCAGGGATGTTGATGAACATGTCTTTCATGCTATAGCTCGTACAAAGCTCTGAGCTGTTGATTTCGACATAATCATATCCATAATACCCACAGGCATTAACAACGGAATTAGGGCCTACTGCGATGGTTGTGCTCAATGTGCTTGTGGATGATTTCAAGACATCCACCACATTACCGTCGATGCTTACACGAACTTTATAGACGATCGGTCCATAGAGCCAAGAATAATCAAAGAGTCGACGTCCAGTCGCTTGGACCACTTTGCCATTGACTTCAAGATAGAGTTCTTTTGTATCCGGTGCCAAGACCATTGCATTCGCATCGGGATAATCGTTTAACTTAAATGTAAACGTACGATTATTGCCTGAACTTGTAGCCGTACCATTGAACGATGATGGCGCATAAACGCTTGGGGTAGGGAGGCTTGCTAGATTGGCGTATTCAGATTTGATCAAGCCAGTCACGACCAAACTTGGATTCGTGTTTGCATTCGGTGCAACATAAGGGTAGACACCAACGACATGCGTGACATCGATGACATCTCTAGGACGTTGAACCGCACTAGGATTTGGACGTTCAAGGTAGAGTGAATTTAATACTTGATTGCTTACCTTACCTGGAAGATTCATGTTGATCTGAGCTTGGTTCATGTATGAAATCTGATTTTTTACTGCTTTGTCATAACCAACCCAAACTGCTGTTGTGAATTCACTGGTGGAACTCAACATCCATTTATCTTTTGCGGCACCTGCTGGGATTCCAAATTCAACACCGGTATTGCCCCAGTCTGAGGTACCTGTCTTAGCATAGACAGGGAAGTTACGCTTTAAAATCTGCATGAAATTGAAATAAGGACCAGAAACGTTTTGTTCCATAAGCGTAGCGGTCATATAAGCTGCTTCAGCAGAAAGGCTGGTCGTTGATGTGTAACTTGGTGTAATGGGCTCTTTGCCGTCCAAGAATTCAATCCGTGTGACCGTATGCGGTTGGATGTAGGTTCCACCACCGACGATACTGGCTTGTGCACCTGCCAACTGTAACGGTGAAGCTTCAAAACTTGATCCACCTATTCCATAACCGATATCGAAACTACCGGTCGTGACTTGAGTGAAACCGATGCTGTTCAAATAACTAACGACTTTCTTAGCTCCAATGGTATCCACAACGCTTTGCAGCGTTTGAATCGCAGGAATGTTCAAAGAATTTCCAATTGCTTGAGGGACAAGCACGTCACCACGATAGACATTATCAAAGTTCTTGACGATTACATCTGTTCCAACATATTGAATCGGCTTATCTTCCAGCATGTGCTGGGTCGACCAACCAAGATGTTCAAAGGCGAGGGGATATGTGAGGAATGTTTTAACGGAAGAACCCGGTTGACGGCGCATGTCGATGGCACGATTCAACAAGCGTTCACCATTATAGAAACGACCACCGCCGATACCAATGATTTCACCTGTTTTATTGTTCATGGTCACAATTGCGGTTTGGATAACCTCATTTGGCCATTCGACACTCTTATTTTCGCCATTTTGAATAGCTTCAATCGTTTCTTGAAGGTCACGATCCATTGTTGTATAAATGCGCATCGGAACATCGACAGGATCTAAACCTGTTAAAGTTTTGACTTCTGCCACAGCCGCATCCACATAGGCTTGATACGGATAAGCATTAGCACTGTTCTTCGTGTTTCCAACCAAAAGGTTCTCTAAAGGTGTATCCGATGCAAGTTTATATTCGCTGGGAGTAATGTATCCATGGTATTCCATTAAATCCAAAACGATGTTCGTACGCTTTTCAGCGTTTTCAAGGTTATAGAGGGGATTGTATAGATTCGGCGCATTGATGATCCCGGCAAGCATGGCAGCTTCCAGTAAATTCACATCTTCAATGTTTTTGCCAAAATAGAATTGAGCAGCGGTCTGGATCCCACGCTTGTTTCCAGGAACGCCATAATTAATACGATTCAAATAAAGCTCCAAGATACGTTTCTTACTGATGATTTTCTCAGCTTGAATCGCGACATAGATTTCACGGATCTTACGATTGACACCCGCTAAACCGGATCGAACCGCAGTTGCTTCTTCGGTTTCAAAATATGTCCCTTTGACCAACTGCATCGTAAACGTAGAGCCCCCTTGCCCAAAACTCAACGTCCGAATGTTCTCGAACATGGCTTTGGTGAAACGAGGAATATCGAATCCATTGTGTTCAAAGAAACGTGAGTCTTCAACAGCGACGAAAGCATCGATGACGACTTGTGGAAGTTCATCATAACTGATGTTCTCACGGATTTGAAAGCCGATATCCGCGATTTGATTGCCGTCCGCATCAAAGACCTTGGAACTATCTGAAGTCACGAAATCTGAGCTATTAAGCGTAGGCGCACCTTTTAAGACAGTGGCAATGTAAATGATGCCAGTCGTAGAACCAAGGATCGCTAAGACTAAAAAAGCGGAAACGAGGATCGCAAGTTTATTCTTAAGGGATGTCTTTTTCTGCGTTTTATCCGTTTTATTCTTATTCAACGGTTTGAAGAGTTTGAGTTTTCTCATTTGGAAGCTCCTTTAAAGAAGGTGGTATCAATCACATTGAGATAATTGACAGGGGGTGTCAAAGAAAAGGGGATGGGATACGCATTATCTTTGATCCAAGCATAAGGAATGGATTTACGATCGTTTTCGCTTAAGAATCGATCGAAATCCTTTAAATATAAGAGATAGGTTTCATCGTAAGCGACGAAACGAAGAATCAAGAAACTCAAGCCGCCATGATGCTCGACACTTCGCATGTGTTGCAACTGATGGGGATGGATATTCTTAAGAGGGAAAGCGGTTAAAGACTTGGTTTCCTTGGCTTCGAAGTCAATCGCAATGCCACGATAGACTCCATTGTAATCCGTTGTGCTGGGAATCTTGTAATAAGCTTCGCGGATACAGGCTTTATTGCGGGATGGATAGTCCACTTTGACAACGGTGATGGGTGTTGGCTTCTTGTGGATGTTGGCTCGATTCAAATCAAGGTAATATTGATTGGTTTGATTCAAGTCATCTTCAAGGTTCGCACCACGTTGAAAATGAGGTTCCTTGATGCCTTGTTTGACTGTTGCTTTTTTGCCGTTTGGATAGTTAACCATATTTTTAACAGTCTTATTATAGCTAAAAGGACAAAACAATACTAGTTGATGAAAGAGGAGTGACCTTGTATTCGAAGTGCAAATTTGTTTTAATAAAGATGTTAGGTGATTAACTATTAGAAATCAAGAGCTAAACACAAATTATGAGAGAATCACTGAAATACACGACGAAAAGAAATCGACGCATTCG
>JBLJAX010000238.1:0-4356 GCA_047637795.1 Erysipelotrichaceae bacterium
AATGATACATTTTAGGCGTTGCATCTCCACGCTTAGTTCAGCCAATTCATTCTTCAGTTCAAGGATATCCGTATTCGTCAATCGGTACAGACGTAGACTTACAATCGCCTCAGCTTGGGCTTCCGTAAAGCTGAATCGAACAATGAGATTGTTCTTCGCATCGGCTTTATCTTTGGATGAGCGAATGATCATAATGACTTCATCTAAAACCGATATTGCTTTGACCAAACCTTCTAAGATATGCATGCGCTTTTCAATTTCAGCCAATTGATATTTAGACCTTCTAAGTACAACTTCTTTTCTGAAATCGATGAAGGCATCTAAAACAGTCATGACGCCACTCAATACCGGTCTTTGTTTGATGATTGAAACCATGTTGTAGTTGAAATAGATCTGGCAATCCGTATTTTTATACAAATAATTCAATATCATCTGTGCATCATTCTCTTTACGAATATCAAGAACGATGCGCAGTCCTGTACGGTCAGACTCATCCCGAACATCTAAAATACCATCGATGCTCTTATTGATGCGAATGTCATCCATCTTTTTAACAAGATTGCTTTTAATGACTTCAAAAGGGATTTCAGTGATTACGATTTGCTGGATATTTTTAACTTGAACGATTTCAGCCTTCGCACGAATGACCACTCGTCCCTTACCCGTCTCAAACGCATCCATGATCCCCTTGCGTCCTTGTACGATTCCCCCTGTCGGAAAATCAGGACCCAACATGATGCCAGCGATTTCTTTAATTGTCGCCTCTGGATGATTCAAACGATACATGCTTGCTTCCACGACCTCACGTAGATTGTGAGGTGGGATGTTGGTCGCATATCCCGCCGCAATACCACTGGTTCCGTTCACTAAAAGTTCTGGAACCAAGGCAGGAAGAACAGAAGGCTCTAAGGTTGTGTCATCAAAATTCGATGTGAAGTTTACCGTATCTTGATCGATATCTTTAAGCAATGCCTGACCAAACGGGGCCAAACGCGCTTCAGTATAACGCATCGCAGCAGCTGGATCATCATCGATCGAACCGTTGTTTCCTTGCATGTCCACCAAAGGCAGATTCATTTTCCAAGACTGGCTCAAACGAACCATGGCTTCATAAACACTGGAATCGCCATGGGGATGGAAATTACCGATAACCAAACCCACCGTCTTTGCAGATTTACGATACGGTTTATCCGTCGTATTCCCATCACTGAACATCGCATATAAAATACGACGTTGAACGGGTTTCAATCCATCGCGCACATCTGGTAGAGCGCGTTCTTGAATAATATATTTAGAATATCGTCCAAAACGATCGGACATGATCGTTTCAAGCGAATTCTGATTTAAGTCCAATTTATCCATTCTTAGCCGTCTCCTTTGCAAAATCATCTTCTAAGGTAAAGGAAACATGTTTCTCGATCCAATCCCGTCTGAGATCGGCCTTATCTCCCATTAAAACTGAAACGACACGTTGTGCGATCAAGGCATCCCCAAGATTCAATTGAATCAAAGTACGATGTGCCGGATCCATGGTCGTCTCCCACAATTGCGAGGCATTCATTTCACCCAAGCCTTTATAACGCTGAATCTCAACCTTACCCCACTCTTGCATCAATGTTTTGAGTTCTTCATCGGTGTAAAGATATTTGAATTGCTTACCCTTTGAAACACGATACAGAGGTGGTTGAGCAAGATACACATGCCCATGTTCAATCAAAGGTCGCATGTAGCGATAAAAGAATGTGAGTAATAAAACTTGAATATGTGCCCCATCCGTATCGGCATCGGTCATGATGATGACTTTATTGTAGTTGATATCCTTGATGTCGAACTCACTCCCCACACCCGCCCCTAAAGCATGGATGATCGTATTCAACTCTTCATTTTTCTCAATATCCGCTACACTTGCTTTTTCCGTATTCAAAACCTTACCACGTAATGGCAAGATGGCTTGAATCTTACTGTCACGTCCCTGTTTAGCACTTCCTCCCGCAGAATCCCCTTCCACAAGAAACAGCTCTGCTTTACGCACATCTTTCGACTGCGCAGGGGCTAATTTACCGGAAAGCAAACGTTCACTCTTACCGTTCTTCTTGCCCTTACGTGCATCTTCACGCGCACGTCGAGCGGCTTCACGAACTGTTGAGGCTTTCTGAATCTTCTTGAGAATTGCATTCGCCAACTCACGATGCTCTTCGAGGAAGTAGGTTAATTGTTCCTGCACGATGGCTTCCATTGCGGAACGTGCTTCATTGGTTCCCAATTTCCCTTTGGTTTGTCCTTCAAATTGAAGAAGATTCTCAGGAATGCTTACAGAAATGACCGAAGTACAGCCTTCTCTGACATCATTGCCTTCAAAATTCTTATCTTTATCTTTAAGTACACCAATCTTACGTGCAAAATCATTCATGACTTTCGTCAAAGCGGACTTATACCCCACTTCATGGGTTCCCCCATCGACGGTCCGAACCAAGTTGACAAACGAATAGGTGTTTTCTTGATAATCATCGGTATATTGCAAAGCACATTGAACGGAAATCTCACCAACATTGCCTTCAAACGAAACCGGTTCATGCATCGCTGTCCGATCTTCATTCAAGAATTCGATGAAATTGATCAAACCATTGCTGTATTGAAAGACATCTACCTGTCCATTGCGATCATCCTTTACGGTTAGTTTGATGCCCTTTAAAAGAAAAGCACTTTCCTGAGCACGCTCACGAATCAATTCCGCATCAAAGCTGATCTTACCAAAGATCTTTTCATCTGGCTTGAAGGTGACGGTACTCCCCGTCTTATTGGTCTTCCCAAGGGTTTCAAGCGCGGATACTTTTGATCCCCCTTTACTGAAAACCATGCGATGGATTGAACCTTGGTAATGTACCACGACTTCCATCCATTCACTTAAAGCATTGACGACACTCGCCCCTACACCATGTAGGCCGCCGGAACGTTTATATCCGCCTTCCGTCGAAAATTTTCCCCCAGCATGGAGAACTGTGAATATGACTTGTAAAGTTGAGACACCTGAAGCATGTTTACCAACCGGCATCCCACGACCTTCATCTTCGATTTTGATTGTATTGTCTTTACCAATGGTGATGACGATGTGTTTGCCAAAACCATTCATTGCTTCATCGATCGCATTATCGAGAATTTCCCATACACAATGATGTAAGCCACGACTATCGGTCGATCCGATGTACATCCCCGGACGTTTGCGAACAGCATCCAAACCTTCTAATATTTGAATACTTTGCTCATCGTATTGTTTTGTTGCCATAAAAACTCCTATCTACCCATCTATTATACAATATCAACGTTTTTTTTAAATGACCGATGTGTTGTGATTTGCTATAATGAGTCCGTAAAGAGAGGTAAATTATGATTGATCCTAAACTAATTTTGGCAATCGTTTTTGGTTATTTGTTTGGGTCCATCCCTTTTGCACTAATCATCGGTAAAGTCTTCTATAAAACCGATATTCGGACCAAAGGAAGCGGAAATCTTGGTGGGACAAACGCAGGCCGTGTCTTAGGTAAGACAGCAGGCATCAGCGTTACTGTATTTGATGTACTTAAAGCGACCATCGCAATTTTGATCGTCTATCAATTTGCGCCCCAGTATGCAGCACTCGCAGGCGTTTTTGCGGCTATTGGACATAGTTATCCGATATTTGCACAGTTCAAAGGTGGTAAAGCCGTATCAACTGCTGCAGGTTATTTATTAGGGGCAGCCATCATCGTCAATCAAGTGATTCTGTTGTTCATCGTTCCTGCATCACTGTTCTTCATTATCTTGAAATTGACAAAGTATGCTTCCCTTGCTTCAATGGTCGCCGCAACGATTTCCATCTTCATCGCATATTTCGCGACAGGTGGAGATTGGATATTCACGCTCAACTTTATTCTTATCGACATATTGATTTTCTATCGTCATCGAGCCAATATCAAACGTCTCTTGAATGGTACTGAAACAAAAGTAACTTGGATATAAAAAAAGGACCGATGTCCTTTTTTATTGATACTGATTCATGGATTTCATGATTTGCTTGATCTGCGCCTCGGACGGTTTGCGTCCCATTTGCATGTACATCGCACGAATCATTTTCTCATTGATCGGAGGATTGTCTTTCAGTTGTTTTAAAAATGTTTTACGCGTGAAATAGAAGCCTAAACCACCACCAATAAGAATCCCAAATATCAAGCTTAAAATCGAAGTTAAGAATTCCATAATTTAACCATCCTTACTGGTATAGAATACCTTTTTTTTATCGATAATTCAAGACTAACATAAATTACACCGCATTATAATACTAAATTCCGTTTTTCTAGAAAAACAGAATTTAGTATGAGA
>JBLJAX010000239.1:0-3144 GCA_047637795.1 Erysipelotrichaceae bacterium
AGTGATATTCCAGGTTTCTTTAGATCTCGAGGTTAGTTTGACTAACCTTTTCTTTTGTTCATGTGAATAATCTTTTATAATGAAGATATGATCAATAAAGTACAAAATTATGAACAGGAAGCGGTTTTGGAGATCTTACGTCAAGATCCGACACGAAGCATGTTCATCTATGGCGATATCCTGCAGAATGGTTGGGAAACCGATTATCAAGAAGTTTGGATCGATCGCTCCAGTAAGGGCATCGATGCCATCTATTTGCGTTATCATAAGAATCTTGTCGTCTATGCGATCCGTGCGATTGAGGATACAGAGGCACTAAAGGCATTTATCCATGAATTACCCATTCAATTTCTCAGTGGGTGTAAGAAACATCTTGAGCTCTTGGGTTTGAACACACTAAATGCATTTGATTTTCGTGAAATGTATTTTTGTGAATGCCAAAATCTTATCAATACAGTCATGGACACAGAGGTGATCATGGCTGAACCTAAGCATGCGAAAGCCATTGCGGAAGCGATCATTCAGATCAGTGAATTTGCGGAGATGACAAGTCTTGAAGAACGTACTGAACGCACAACTGAACGTCTTTCCAGTGGCAAAGGACGTGCAGCCATCATCCTCGATAAAGACAAGGTCATTGCCCATGCGAATACCGCAGTTGAGACGGATAATGCGGTCATGGTGGGGGCAGTGCTGACCTTACCTGCGTATCGGAATCAAGGCTTGGCTTCACAAGTTGTCAGCACTTTGACAAAACGTTGTTTAGATGATGGAAAGATACCTTGTCTTTTCTATGACAATCCAAAAGCGGACAGCATTTATCATCGCTTAGGCTATGTGACATTTGACACTTGGATGATGGGGGTGAAACGATGAAAATCGCACTTGGACAATTGAATATACAAGCAGGCAATATCGATGCGAATCTTGAGTCGATGAAGCAAATGGTCATGGATGCCAAAACGCAGGGTGCTGCTTTAATCATCTTTCCTGAAATGGCTGTCAGTGGTTACCTTCTAGGGGATAAACTCTTACAGAGAGGCTTTGTGGATCGTTTATTGGCTTGTAACGAGACGATCAAATCATGGTCATCAGAGATTGGCATCATTTGGGGCAACATCAGTCATACGGAAGGCTCTAAAGCCAATCGTGATGGTCGCTTCAATCGTATGAACAGTGCGTATTTTGCTTATCAAAATGAATGGGTTGAGAAAGCCAATGGATCGAACCCAGGCTTATATCATAAACATTGTTTACCGGACTATCGTTTCTTTGATGATTCAAGGATATTTAAGAGTGGGGTTGAAGTCAGTCTAGAGAATAAGCAAACAATGGATCATGGCATCGAGCCATTCATCTTTAGATATGAGGATGAAACAGTTCGAATTGGGCTAGAGGTGTGTGAAGATCTTTGGAGTAAGGACTACAACATCGACCCAACTTCTACTTATATTCAAAAGGGTGTGGATTTCATCATCAACATCTCATCATCCCCTTGGACATTGAACAAGGAACAAAGTCGTGTCAAACGCATTCAGGAACATGTCGCTTTCCATCAAGACAAAATGGTTCCGATCATCTACGTCAATGCAGCGGGCATGCAAAACAATGGTAAGAATGTACTCGTTTTTGATGGGGATAGCACCATCTATGGAAAAGATGGCAAGATTCAGGCAGAATGTCCGGATAATTTTGAACAGTATCTCGGTGTTTTTGATTTACAGGAACGGTATCCACAACCGATGCAGAAGGATAAATTGCTCAATGCCTTAGTACATGCGATACGCGAATTTGATAAACAACTTTTAAAAGGAAAGACACCGTGGATCATTGGTCTATCCGGTGGTTTGGACAGCAGTGTCAATGCGGCTCTCTTGGTTCTGGCGTTAGGCAAGCATCGTGTCATCGGTTATAACATGGCTTCGCGCTACAACCAAGCGAAAACAAAATCCATCGCTGCTGAATCGGCTGAGCGTTTGGGTATTGAATACCATGAAGGCAGTATCGAAGC
Organism: Erysipelotrichaceae bacterium; assembly: GCA_047637795.1. Taxonomy (GTDB): domain Bacteria; phylum Bacillota_I; class Bacilli_A; order Erysipelotrichales; family Erysipelotrichaceae; genus UBA2212. The sequence goes on from JBLJAX010000239.1 coordinate 2,012, forward strand.
CTTGGTTCAATCCACAGTGGACAGCTTAAAAGACTATGACATCGATGCGGTGGAAGGTTTGGCCTTTGAGAACATTCAAGCTCGCATACGGGGTCACCTCTTATCTTCATTTGCCTCTTATAAGGGCGGTGTCATCTGTAATAATGGCAATAAAGTTGAATGTGCTCTAGGCTATGCGACCTTGTATGGCGATACGATTGGTGCTTTGAGTCCTTTAGGGGATTGTACAAAGATGGATCTCTTTCATTTGGCTAAACGCTTGAATGCATTGTTTGATTCAGAAGTCATTTCCAAGGATCTGATTCCTACGATTGAAGCGAACTCCATTCACTTTGGTTTAGCACCCAGTGCAGAACTTAGAACCAATCAATTAGATCCTATGAAGTGGGTCTATCATGATTGGTTGGTTCAATACTTCACCCAATATCCAAGTCATCATTTCATTGAATGGTTGGAAATCTATTTGAATGATCAATGGCAATCCCTCGAGATTGCGCCGTGGATGCGTTACTACAAACTTGATGAACCTAAGAACTTTGTGGAAGACATCCAATGGTTCATGAGGGCATGGCACTTTGCGGTCTTCAAACGCATTCAATTTCCACCGGTCGTTACCGTAAGTCGTGGTAGTTTTGGTTACGATTATCGTGAAAGTCAATTACCCTATGTCAATGACCAAGAAGTGGAAGCATTGTTAGAGCGAATATTAGCGAAAGAGAAACTGTCATGAAGAAATGGTTCAATCCTGAACAGATCACAACCGTCATTTCATTTACCTTAGCGGGTTTATTGCTTATTGGTGTTTACTTCTTGATTCTAAACATCAATATCTTGGAAGCGAATCTGTTGCGTCTACTTAGCGTTTTGACGCCATTCGTCTATGGCATCATCTTAGCCTTTTTGTTGGGTCCCTTTGTGCGTTTTTTTGAGTTGAACATCTTTGGCATGTTTCGATGGAAGACAAGCCTGAAGCGTCTACTTGCCGTCATCTTGACTTTGTTAATCACGCTTGAAATCACCATTTTGTTCTTTTCCTTCATTATTCCGCAAATCGTTTTAAGTTTGGGGTCGATTTCCGTCAAGCTTCCTGAATATGTCATCATCCTTGAGAATTTACTCAATGAATGGATGGC
>JBLJAX010000240.1:0-2797 GCA_047637795.1 Erysipelotrichaceae bacterium
ATGGAGCAGGTGAAGGGAATCGAACCCTCGTGTCGACCTTGGCAAGGTCGCGTTCTACCATTGAACTACACCTGCGTGGCGGTCCAGACGGGACTCGAACCCGCGATCTCCTCCGTGACAGGGAGGCATGTTAACCACTACACCACTGGACCATTCACTAATTTTATGGCGGGGAAGGAGGGATTTGAACCCTCGCGCCAGTTTGACCCGACCTATACCCTTAGCAGGGGCACCTCTTCAGCCACTTGAGTACTTCCCCAAGGCAATACGTCAGTGCCCTATAATACTAACATAAATCAAAATGAATTTGCAAGAGGTTTTAACAAAAAAGTCAGCCAAGAATGGCTGACTTAATCGACATTATAACCCGCTTCACGGATTGCTACTTTTGCCGTATAAACGGCATCGTTTCGCCCCTCAATCGCGACGCAACGATCCCTCAAATTTACCGAGTAAATCAAACGTGTTTCAGCCAAGGCATCCTCAATTTTTTGTGCAGCCTCTTCTGAATCCATGTCGCGTATAAAGAGAAGCGTCTTCATTTTATTTCCCTGCCAATCCTAATGCGACTTCCATCATCTTAGTGAATGCATTTTGACGTTCTTCAGCACTGGTTGCTTCATGTGTGACGATCGAATCAGACACTGTCAATAAACAAGCAGCTTTCTTGCCTAAATAACGTGCATTCGCAAACAACGCAAAGGATTCCATTTCAGCTGCCAACAAATCATACTTCGCAACTTTTTCTTGCCAAGGAACTGAACCCGCACCATGATAGAACACATCACCGGAGTGAATACGACCCACATGCATTGGAATATTCAAATTCTTCGCAACATCAATCAACTTCGCATTGACCTCTTGATCTGGATTCATGACTTCTTCTTCATAACCAAAGGCTGTCTTCGCATAACTGGACTCACTGTAAGCACTGTCCGCTAGGATGACATCATAGATCTTGCAATCTAAACGATACGATCCGCAAGAACCGATACGTACGATCGTCTCAACATCATACTCATTGTAAAGTTCATAGGAATAGATCCCAATACTCGGCATCCCCATTCCAGAACCCATGACCGATACAGGCTGTCCTTTATAGGTACCCGTATAACCGAACATGTTACGGACGGTATTGAACTGTACGACATCTTCTAAATACGTCTCCGCAATCATCTTTGCACGCAAAGGATCGCCAGGCATCAAAACCAACTTCGCAATATCACCTTTTTTGGCAGAATTGTGTGGTGTAGGCATCAAATATTTCCTCCTTGATTACACTTATTGTACTCATATTATAACATAATCAGATTGCTAGAAAACGTATGGCTAAGTTAAAATACACGATCAATGCCAAGGCATCCACGATCGTCGTGATCAGTGGACTTGCCATTGCGGCTGGGTCTTGTTTAAAAATCAAGGCAACCAGAGGCAATAAACCCCCTGTCACTTTCGCCATGAGAATGGTAATAAACACTGTAACAGAGATGACCAAATCCGTCATCAAGCCAACATCCGGTGTAAAGATTAATAGACGCAGTACATTGACCACAAACATCATGACCCCGATCACAAATCCAACCTGAAGTTCTTTCCAAACCACAAGCCCGATATCCTTGATCGTCATATCATCGACAGATATTCCACGAATGACCATGATGGATGATTGCGAACCCGCATTCCCAGCCGTACTCATGATCATCGGCATAGAGGCCGCAAGGGCAGGAATCAACGCCAAAGTCGACTCATAGCCTTGGATGATAAAGCCCGTGAAAGTTGCCGAAACCATCAAGATGATCAACCAGGTGATCCGCGATTTCGCCATATCAAGAATGCTGGTCTCAATATATGACCCTTCCGTAGGCATGATCGCAGCCATCTTTTGAATATCTTCTGTTGTTTCTTCATACAAAACGTCGATGATATCATCCGCTGTGATGATTCCAATCAAACGTTCCTCATCATTCACAACCGGTAAAACTGAAAAGTCATACTTCTTAAATACATTCGCAACCATTTCCTGGTCATCATTCGTCATAACCGAGATAACGTCGGTATCCATCAGTTCCGATATCAATTCATCTTCATTCGCAAATAAAATCTCACGTAGACGAATTGAACCCACCAAAACCCGATTTTGATCCACTACATAACAGTTCGTAATGGTCTCCGCAACACGACCCTGTGTCTTGATGCGTGCGATCGCCCGTTTGACCGTATCCGTCTCTTTGAGCTCCACGAATTCAGTGGTCATCATCGAACCTGCAGAATCTTCAGGGTAACTTAAAAGCAGATTGATCTCGGTACGTTGATCCTCACTCGCAGCTTGCAAGATTTTTTTAACTAAATTACTGGGTAATTCTTCAATGAAATCAATGATGTCATCGGAATACAAGTTTTCCAACATCCCTTTGATTTCAGGACTGGTGAAAGCATTGATCAATTCTTCTTGTTTCGAATAGGAAAGATAGGTAAACATCTCCGCACTGATTTCACGCTTCAATATCTTAAACAGAAGAAGAACCTGTTCCAACTGCAATTCTTCAACCATAACCGCTAAATCAACGAGATTGTAATAATTAAACACATCCCGAATCTCTTGGAATTTTCGCCCTTCAATGAGGGCTTTAAATACTTTCTTGTGAAGTTTCTTTTTCATACGTTCCTCACAATCTCAAAAACATCGTAGCGATCAAAAAATAGGCAGATAAAGATAATGCGTCGACCAAGGTTGTGATCAAGGGTGCTGCCATCGAAGCTGGATCTTGTTTCAAAACAATCGCCAACAAGGGTAAGC
>JBLJAX010000241.1:0-4765 GCA_047637795.1 Erysipelotrichaceae bacterium
GAAAGTGGCCTATCCCCACGTTCTGTCCCTGGCTTTGGAAAAGGCTTTGTCAAAGTCGACAGTGATGAACATGATGAAGAAGGACTCATCACCGAATCCTTTGATATGCGTGTTCAAATGCATGAGAAACGCTTGAATAAAGCAAAACTCATGGAAGAAGACATCGTTCAACCATACGTTGTGGGCAATAAGGATGAAAAGAATTTGATCATTGCCTGGGGTTCGACCTACGGTGTCCTCAATGAACTCATTGCAGATAAACCCGATTGGACCTTGATGCACTTTGAACAGGTCTATCCACTGCCTCTTGGTTTAGAAGAACGTTTAGCGAAGGCTGAAAAGATCGTCGTCATTGAAAACAATGCGACGGGTCAATTCGCCAATCTCTTACAGATGACCTATGGCATCAAACTTCCTAAACGTATCTTGAAATACAACGGTGAGCCTTTCTTCATCGATGAACTCGAAGTCAAATTCACGGAGGTGTCACATGGCTAGTTTCTATTTCAATTATGATATCGATATGGCATGGTGTCCTGGATGTGGTAACTTCCCCATTCGCGAAACCATCATATCGGCTTTAAATGAGTTGAATCTCGACCCAACACAAGTCGTCTTCTCCTCCGGTATCGGACAAGCGGCTAAAATGCCTCAATACATTGATTCCAATTACTTCAACGGTCTACATGGACGTGGACTGAGTGTCGCCAGTGCGATCTCACAAGTCAATCCAAAACTGACCGTCATTGCGGAAGGTGGAGATGGCGACATGTATGGTGAAGGTGGCAATCACCTCATCCACAACATCCGTCGTAATCCTAACTTAGTACACATCGTGCATGACAACATGGTTTATGGTTTGACCAAAGGTCAAGCCGCTCCGACCTCACCGGTTGGTTTAGTGACTCCAACGCAGATCGATGGCGTTTTCAACGAACCGATCAATCCAATGGCCTTAGCCCTATCCCTTGGGGCAACCTTCGTAGCACGAGGTTTTAGTGGTGACAGTGCAAAGACTAAGGAATTGATCAAACAAGCCATCCAACATAAAGGCTATGCGATCATCGATATCTTCCATCCATGTGTCACCTATAACAAAGTGAACACCTTTGCATGGTATAAGAAGAACACCTACTGGCTGGATGAAAACCATGATCCTAAAAACAAAGAAGCCGCCATGAAACTTGCCTTGGATACGGAACGCTTGGCATGCGGTGTCTTATATCAAAATACCGATACAGCGGATTACTTCACACGCAACCCTTTCTACAAAGGGGATGATCGTCCATTCTATACGAAAACCAGAGATTTGGATCAGGTGCAAAAACTATTGGATTAAGAAGAAGACCTTTGGAGGTCTTTTTAATAGTTAGAAATTCAAAATCTCTGTTACGCGTATCAAATCCCAAGTAACCAATCAATAAGATTCATTTTCTGTATCCCATCATAGTTCACTTCCCTTTGAATCGTGTCCAAGGTTAATAGATACTTCGGAAAATTATCCTTAACACGTGCGAAGGGCTTAAGCTCACGTTCCAAGGTACTCTCATCAAGTGTTGTGGCACTGACTTGATAATAGATTGTTTCATCTCCCTTTACACAGACAAAATCAATCTCAAGGTCGCCATCAAGCTGGCCAACATACACATTAAATCCTCGTCTTCGTAATTCAAGATAGACAATGTTTTCTAAAACATAGCCAAAATCACGTTGTGTTTGTTTCACCAAACTATGTTTAAGTCCAATATCCACGACATAATATTTACTTAAAGTAGAAAATATCTGTCTACCTTTGACACCAAAACGTTGTGCTTCATAAAAGAGATAACTATCCAATAGACTTACAAGATATTTATCAATCGTCTTTTGATCACCTGATAAACCTCCTGCTTTTAATGAATCAGAGATTTTTTTACTGGATGTCTTACAACCTATATTTTGCATTAAGAACTTTGTTAGTCTTTCGAGTAATGTAACATCATTTATACCGTTTCTCTGAATAATATCTTTGATAAACAGAGTGGAATATAGACCCTCATGATATTGCTGAATAAGTTTCTTATCTGGCTCAAGAGCACTTATATATGGAAAGGACCCAAATTCAAGATAATTATTGAATAACGTTTCTTTTGTTAGATCGATTCTATTTATTGAAACATACTCTTTGAAAGATAGAGGTAACATTTCAATCTTTATGTAGCGTCCAGTTAATAATGTCGCTAGTTCACTTGATAAAATATAGGCGTTAGAACCTGTAATATAGATGTCACAATTATCCTTTAAATGAATTGAATTGATTGCCTTCTCAAATGAATCAATATTTTGCACTTCATCAATAAAAATATAATTCATCTTATCGGTACACAATTTCTTTTCAACTTCCTGATTCAGATCCAGATATGTTTTAATATAGTCATATTTCAAATCTTCAAGGTTCAATGAAATAACCTGCTCAGGTAAAATTCCACGTTTTATCAGATCATTCTTAAATAACGTGAGTAGTGTCGACTTACCACATCTTCTTACGCCTGTAATTACTTTAATCACAGGCTTATCTTGCCATTGTCTTAACCAATCGATGTATTCATTGCGATGAATCATTTCCATATTGTTAATTACCTCGATATTAGTTTAAACCATTCGTTATAATTTGTAAAGTTTTAGGATTCAATTCCTAAAAGTCTGATTATTGTATAGTTTTAGGAATCATTTCCTAAAAATATGGATAACTAAAACTCTCAAAAAAATGGGTTCTACACCGTGTAGAGCCCATTTTCCATTACAAGAAACTTGTTTTCTTCGCTTCCGATGAGGTCTTATATAAGACAATCTTACCGGAATCATGTAGACCTTTGAGAATCGCCAAGGTGATTGGAAAGCCCAAGAGACCCCCTACACCAAACAACTTCGCTCCTAGATACATCGCAAAGAGTGTAACGATCGGATGTAGACCCACTTGATCGCCCACGACCTTCGGTTCCACGATATTACGCACAATAGTCACGACGATATACAAGATGAACAACCCAATCGCCAAGCGTGGGTTGCCTTCAACCAAGGTAATGATTGTCCAAGGAATCATGATGCCACCGGTACCCATGACCGGTAGTACATCAAAGATGGCAATCAAGAATGCGATGAAGATGGCTTTATCCACACTCAAGATGCTTAAGCCAATCGCAATCTCCACATAGGTGATGGACATGATGATCAGATACGACTTCAGATATTTCTTAATCGTCGAACCCAAGAACACCTGTGCATTAAATAACAAAGCCTTGTGTTCCGGCTTCAATTGGTTGAGCAAGAAATCCACGATCTTATGATAATCCAAAGTGAAGAAAAACGAAGAGATAATGGTAAATAAGATATTGATGACCAAGGTTGGAACCTTGTTTGCTGAAGCCGTGATCCAAGTCACCGAGAACATCGACAAGTTTCGAATGAAATCACCCAAAGCCGTCAAGAGTTGTTCATTATACTCCAACAATGAATTATAGATGAGGGGATCCAATTGTTCCACCATACGCAGAAGATTGTCCATACCCTCTCTTAGCCAAGGCAATAAGACATTCGAATACAAATCCGGTAAGGTCTGAAAGAGATCCTTTGTTGTATTGACGATCTCAATGCCAAACCAAACCAATAAACTGACGAAGATGCCATAAAACAACACGATTGTAATGATCGACGTGAATTTCTCAGGCAAGCGTGTGATTTTGGATAATTTGCGAACCACAGGTTTCAATGCATACGCGATCCCAAAACCCAAAACAAAGGGAAGAATTATTGGTAGAACATAGGTCAGCCCAAAGAAGAGACTCAGACCGAGAAGGGCGATATAGACGATATTGATGATTACTTTTTTCTTTTGGTCTTGATTCATATTAACCTCTTGATTAGCATATCATATTTCAGCCTTGGATGAAGTCCAAAGCATCCGCTTCTTTCATTGGACGACCGATATGATACCCCTGCAAGACATCACAGGCATGCTTTCTGAGATACTCTTCCTGTACACGTTCTTCAACACCTTCTGCCACGACAAACAAACCAAACTTATGTGCCATCGAGATCATATCATCCGTAACCAAAGGTACTGTTGTTTCTGCTTGTATATTTTGAATGAATGCTTTATCGATTTTGAGTACTTGGATATTCAATTCATGAAGTCTAAAGAACGAAGAATAACCCGTCCCAAAATCATCGAGGCTAATGCGAATGCCCTGTTGGATCAAGTCTGCACATTTCTGATTGATCAAACTGAAATCATGCATCAAGATGCTTTCCGTAATCTCCAATTCGATTTGCGATGGATGCACATCATAGCGTTTCAAGGTATCCATCACACGTTGAACAAAATCCGGTTGTAAGAACTGCACCCCTGAAATATTAACCGCAACCCTAAGACGCATCGAGGTACGCTGATTCATGGTCAAGACAAACATACACGCCTTCTCTAAGATAAGCTGACCCAAGTCCAGAATCAAACCCTTTTTCTCTGCGATCTCAATAAATTCCACAGGACTGACCTGTCCCAGTTGTTTTGAATAGAAACGTGCCAAAGCTTCAAAACTTAAGATTTCATTCGTCAACACATCCAATTGTGGTTGATAATTCAAAGTGAAACGATCGGTCCCAATCCCTTGAATGACTTCACGCAGTTCTGATTCAATTTGGTGTTCCCGCTCTACGGAAGCACTGAACAATTCTTGATAATACGCAATATGGTTACTTTGATCATCCCGTATCGCATCCACCGTAA
>JBLJAX010000242.1:0-5001 GCA_047637795.1 Erysipelotrichaceae bacterium
TTAAGTAATGTGAAGGTCATCGCATGTGCGGCACGTGAACTGGATCGCGCAGCGCAGTTTGCAGAAAAGTTTAATATTGAGAAAGCCTATGGATCTTATGAGGAGATGCTCGGTCGTGATGATTTAGATGCCGTATACATCGCAACACCACCGTTCATGCATGAAGATCAAATTCGCTTATGTTTGAATCATGATAAGCATGTCATTTGTGAGAAACCTTTTGTTCAAAATAAAGAAACTGTTCACGCGCTATTCAAACTCGCGAAAGAAAAAGGCTTGATTTTGATGGAGGCCAACAAGACCATCTTCACGCCAACTTGGGATGCGATTCGAAAAACGATTCAAGAAGGTGTGATTGGGGATGTGCGTTATTTGGAAGGTTCATATACCTATCGTTTCCCAACAACAAACCATTGGGTCTTTGATCCAAAGCGAATGGGAGGGGGCATGATGGATGTGGGTGTCTATCCATTGACCGTTGCTTTATCCTTAGTAGGATTAAATGTTACAGAAATGAAGAAAATGGTGATGCTTAATGAACAAGGTTCAGATGATCTGACCCACATGTTGCTTCGTTTTGACAAGGGTATCGTGGCGAGTGTCAAAGGTGGCATTGGTGTTGAAACGGATAATCACTTCACGATTTATGGTGACTTGGGTAAGATTCGTGTACCACGTTTTTCAAAGAATCCCTATTATTTTCTGGAAGTCTATGGTCGTGAAGAAGAAACGATTAAGCTCGAGTTTGCGAGTGAATTCAAGTTTGAAATCGAACACTTCGCTCAATGCATACAAGATGGTTTAACGGAAAGTCCATGGATGAGTGAAGCGATGAGCTCTAAGATCATTGAATTGATCACAACAGAGGCAATCGGATGAAACGTTTGACTGTAAAGCAAGAGGATCAATGGAAACTGAATGAGGGTGTTGAACTCAAAGATGCGATTGAGCGTCTTGCGAAATTTGAAGAATTTCATGCCAAGATGCTTGGGTCTCAGGGTGAGATTGTCGAAGAGTTGGCGAAATTACGAGCTGAAGGCAAAGAAAAAACCGTACAGTATCGCGAATTATTCACAAAGAAGCTATTAACAAACAATGTCTTGGCGTTTTTACGGTATCATGGAATCAAAGAAGATTAACAAGGAGGCTATATGATTTTACTGCATGTGTATTATGAGTTGTTTGATGGCCAAAGAGATGCCTTCATGAATGTTTTGAATGAATATCAGATTCCACAGAAATCAAAAGCAGAAACGGGCAATCATGCGTATGACTACTATTTTCCAGTTGGTGAAGATAATAAACTCTTCTTACTGGAAAAGTGGGAGAGTGAAGAAGCCTTTGAAGCGCATAAGCAAAGCGAACATTTCTTGAAGCTACAAGAAATCAAAAAAGATTACATCAAGTCTGCAAAATTAGACATTTTCCCAATAAAAAACGCTTAACAGCGTAAGGTGCAGCCCTTTAGAGTGTTGGGGTTAAAGGGCTGCATGTTAAATTGTGCAGTCCCTTTCCAAAAGGGGAGGCCATGTCGTTTCCAACATAACCCATCGGTTCAGTCTCACTGTAGAGAGTTGAACTCGGAACTGAGTACATTATAAAACGAAATCAATTAAGATTCAAGTAAGCCCTTACACACATTACGCGCAAGATGTATAATTATTGTAGTGTTGGGGTTTTTTTATGCAAACCTCAGAAAGGGGTAGTATGCTTAGATTAAAAGCATTGTCTATTTTGTTGGTGTTGATTTTGTTTGGATGCCAAGCTCAGGAAGTGGAAGAGCCGATTGTTCCTGAAGAACCGAAAGTATTACGGCTCACAACGACCACATCTGTCAACGATAGTGGTTTGATGGAGTATTTAAGACCTTATTTGCTTGAGGAAGCGAATATTGAAATTGAAATCGTTTCAATGGGCTCCGGGGCTGCGATTGAAGCGGGGCAAAGAGGGGATGCGGATGTTTTATTGGTACACTCACCAGCGGCTGAGAAGACATTTGTGGAAGAAGGATATGGTATTCAACGTTCTACGTTTATGTATAACTTCTTTGTGATCGTTGGACCTGAATCAGATCCTGCGGGTGTCAAAGATTTAAGTGCGAAAGATGCTTTCATCAAGATTCGTGATGCAAAATCCAAGTTTGTGTCACGTGGTGATAATTCTGGTACGCACAGTAAAGAAAAAGCAATTTGGAAATTGGCTGAATTGGATTATGACAGCTTGAGTACTGAAACGGATTTCTACATTTCAGCAGGAACTGGCATGGGCGCAACCTTGACCATGGCCAGTGAACAAAACGCTTATACTTTGACTGATCTGGCTACTTACTTATCGATGCAAGACCAGCTTTCATCAAAGGTTATTGTTAGTGCAAGTCCTGATTTAAGAAATGATTACTCTGTTATCGTAATCAATCCAGACAAAGTGACCAATGTGGATGCGGAGACCGCAAAAGCGTTTGAAACGTGGATGTTGAGTGAATCCACCTTGAAATTGATTGCGGAGTACGGTAAAGATACGTATGGTGAAGCGCTTTTCTTTACAGAATAAAAGTTCGTGATTTAATCTAAATACAAGCTCATGCTTGTATTTTTTTTGTGAGAAATTCGTTGACATGTCAACCATATTGAGCATATAATTCTACCTATGAATAAAATAGAAAACAAGGTTAATCGAAGTATAGGGAGAATGATTTCCATTTTACATCGACATGCTCAAGCACATCACAATCACAATTTAAAAGATTGCGGAATCAATGCTAAGGACTTGCCGATTTTACTCTATCTCTATCATCACGATGGTTCGACACAAGATGCGATTGTTGGTTTCTTGAATATCGATAAAGCAGCGGTGACACGAACGGTTCAATCACTTGAGGAGCGTGGATTCATCATTCGAAATAAAGCTGTGGAAGATCGACGATGCAATCATCTTCATCTGACGGATCGAGCACGCTTGGTAGAAAAAGATGTTCGTGATTCCGTGAAATCATGGAATGCACTCTTGACTGAATCAATGAATATGCAGACTTTAAGTATCATCATTAATGGATTGGAAGCGATGGTGGATAAAGTTGAAGCCAATAAAAAAGGAGTCTTAAAATGACACATCATAATCCACTTGGAACAGAAAAAATAAGCACTTTACTCATCCGTTTCTCCATACCGGCGATTGTTGGGATGTTGGTAAGTGCACTTTATAATATCGTCGACCGGATCTTTATTGGGAATGCGGCGGATATTGGTAAAAATGGTTTGGCTGGAATCACGATTGGGTTTCCTTTGATGCTTATTACATTAGCCATGGGTGTTTTGTTTGGTGTTGGTGGCGCAACATTATTTTCGATGCGCTTAGGCCAAAAACGTGAAGAAGAAGCTGAGAAAGTATTAGGGAATTCCTTTGTATTGTTAGTCTTATCCGGTACGGCGTATATGATTTTCGGTCAAGTCTTTTTAGAACCACTCCTCAAGCTATTTGGTGCAAGTGAAACAATTTTGCCTTATTCGATGGATTATATGCGAATCATATTTTTTGGGGTCGTGTTCCAAATGTTGAGCATGGGTTTGAATCATTTCATTCGTGCGGATGGAAGTCCCAAAATAGCCATGTATACGATGTTTCTAGGGGCTGGAACCAATATCGTCTTAGACCCATTGTTTATCTATGTGTTTAAAATGGGGATGGGAGGAGCCGCATGGGCAACGATCATCGCTCAAGGCATCTCTGCGACATGGGTTGTTCTCTATTTCTTTGGCAAACACAGTCGTATGAAATTTCATGTGAAAAACTTCGTTCTCAGCAGACCCATCGTCATTAAAATCATGTCTTTGGGATTACGTGGATTTCTCTTACAATTAGCAGGGAGCTTGTTGAATACTTTGTTGAATCGTAATTTATTGATGTATGGTGGGGATGTGGCAGTGTCTGGCATGGGTGTCATCAACAGCATCCAAACCTTGCTTTTAATGCCGATCATCGGTCTGAATCAAGGGGTACAACCTTTAGTTAGCTTCAATTTTGGTGCAGAGAAGTATGATCGTGTCAAACAAGCCATTAAGCTTGCGATGATTACGGCAACCGTGATAGTGACCTTTGGCTTCATCATCACACGTCTTTTCCCAAAACAATTGGTTTCAATGTTTAATCAAGATTCGGAATTATTAGCTTTTGGGGATATGGCGATCTACTCGTGGTTCTTGATGCTTCCAGTGGTTGGATTTCAGATCATTGGTGCTAATTTCTTCCAGGCCATTGGACGCTCTAAATCTGCGATGTTCTTGACGCTTACACGTCAGATCATCTTTTTGATCCCAGCAGTCCTTCTCTTTCCAAGGATTTGGGGTATTCAAGGTTTGCTTTACGCTGCTCCATTTGCAGATGTGCTTTCGACCCTTTTAACCGGCACATTCTTCTTCATGGTGATGAAGGATCTCACAAAATTGCATCATAATACCAATCAGGAACCTCTTATTGAAACCATGATTGAAGTATAAGGCTTAAATCAAATTTGAATTGATGCTATAGTTAAACAGGAATGAGGGAAATATGAACAAAATCGTTAAGCAAATCATCTTTATGGCAATTGGGGTTATCATCACCGGCATCGGTGCGAGTTTGACAGTCAAAGCTGCTGTTGGAATTGGAGCCTGGGATGCCTTGAGTTTAAGTGTGTCCACTGTCATTGGAATGAAAATTGGAACCTTTTCCATGATCATGAACATCAGTTGTGTCGTTGTGCAATTGCTCATGCTGGGTAAGCATTTCAAACCTTTGATGTTTTTACAAGTGTTTGTAGCAGTATTATTGGGTTACGTCGTCAACTTTATGCTGTATGATGTTCTATCAGGGATCGTCATCACGCAATACTATCTCAATATGATTCTTTATCTTTTTGGATTACTTATCATCATCTTTGGTGTTGCCAACGTTATGACAATCAACTTCATCAGCTTTCCATTAGAAGGAGCGTGTACGGTCATTGCTGATCGTTATCATTTGAAT
>JBLJAX010000243.1:0-3790 GCA_047637795.1 Erysipelotrichaceae bacterium
CAATCTGGACAATCACGACCCACTTCCGTAGGCTTGATTTTTTCCATCTGCTCATAAGCCGCAGTCAACAGCGGTAAGAAACGCTCATAGAAGCGATTCAACGCATCCACATGATCTTGATTTCCTTCTGCGATATGATCGAGTTCGCTTTCCATCTGTGCGGTGTAATCCACATTGATGATGGATTCAAAATGATCCTGTAATTTCGCATCCGTCAAGAAACCTTGATCGGTTGGAATGAAGACTTTGGTACGACTGTTCTCACCTTTATCCAAGGTTACATATAAACGTTCCACGATCGTATCGATGATCATCGCATAGGTACTTGGACGGCCAATGCCCTTACTTTCCAAGGCTTCAATCAAACGTGCTTCAGAATAACGTAGAGGTGGATTGGTGAAGCTTTGAATCGCTTCATTCTTCAAGCTTTCAAGTTTCTCACCTTCATCCAAATGAGGCAACCATTTATCTTTACTGGTTTCATACTTACCATATACTTTTAAATACCCATCAAACTCCAATTTACTGCCTTTTGCCACAAAACGATAACCATTTTGGTCCAAATTGACGGTAATGGTCTTTGTCTTTGGTGAACTCATCAGTGAAGCCAAACTTCGTGCATAAATCAAACTGTAGAGTTTCAATTCATCCGCACTCAAGACATCTTTCAATACTTCAGGTGTATATTCGATATGCGTCATACGGATGGCTTCATGCGCATCCTGAGCGTTCTCACTCTTTTTGACTTGGTAGTGACCAACATACTCAGCACCATAGGTCGCTTTGATATAAGCTTGTGCATCTTGAACGAATTGATCCGAGAAACGGGTTGAATCGGTACGCATGTAGGTGATCAAACCTTCTTGACCCTCACTCATTTGTACCCCTTCATACAACTTCTGCGCGATACGCATTGTTTTCTTTGCAGGAAAATTCAACTTATTCGCAGCTTCTTGTTGGAGGGTTGAAGTAATGAAAGCAAATTTATTCGCCTTAGCGGCTTGTTTCTCCGTGATGGATTCGACCGTAAAGGTTGAACCCAAAGCAGCCATGACTTCATCACTTTCTGCTTTATTCTTTAATTTCAGCTTCTTATTTTGAAAACTATCAATATCCGCATCAAACTCAATCTTATCCTTTTCAAAACTTGCCTTGATGTTCCATTTTTCTTCAGGAACGAAGGCTTGGATTTCTTTTTCCTTCTCAACGATCAATCGCAACGCAACCGACTGAACACGTCCCGCTGATTTGCTTGCGATCTTGTTCTGTAAAAGTTTGGAAAGTTTAAAACCAATGATACGGTCCAAAATACGACGTGTTTCTTGCGAACGCACCAAATTCATATCAATATGACGTGGATGTTCAAAAGCAGCCAAAATGGCTGGTTTGGTGATTTCATTAAAAACAACACGTTGCGTCTTGTCTTCACTCAACTCAAGTTCATCCGCCAAGTGCCACGAAATGGCTTCACCTTCGCGGTCAGGGTCCGTTGCCAGATAAACCATCTGAGCCTTCTTCGCCTTTGTTTTAAGTTGTTTGACGGTATCGACTTTGTCTTTGTTTATTTTATAACTGGGTTTGAAGTCATTATCCACATCCACACCCAAACCACCTTTACCAGTGGTTGCTAAATCGCGGATATGTCCCTTGGAGGAAACAACTTCATAATCGTCCCCAAGATATTTCTGAATGGTTTTGGATTTGGAGGGTGACTCCACAATAACTAAATTTCGCATCTTAACTCCTAACGCAACGCTCTCGTTTGAGGACGTCTGTATTTCATAGTTTGGTTAATTCTAAAGGGTTTGTCAAGATATTTGCGCCTTGCTGGATCAAAAGGTTGTTTCCTTGACCCTCAGGCATATCCAAACTAAAGGGTAAACAATACACATCTTTACCACAATCCAAGGCATCATTAACCGTGATCATCGAACCACTTTTCAAGTGTGATTCCATGACCAATAAAGCACTTCCGAGTCCTGCAATGATTCGATTGCGGGCCACGAATTGATGTTTCTGGATGGGGGTTCCTTCTGGGTATTCCGAAATGATACAACCCATCTTTGCGATCAGATGGTAGAGCTCCGTATTCTGTTTCGGATAGATAAGATCAATCCCACAACCCAAGACCGCAATCGTTCCTTGCTTTAGCGCATATGTATGCGCGAGTCCATCGATGCCTTTGGCCATCCCACTTACGATGACATAGTCACTGAAGTGTTCGACACATTTCTGCGTCCAGTTTGCACTGTAGGATCCATGATTACGACTCCCGATGATGCTTATCATGGGCAAATTTAAAAGGTCGATACGACCTCGCAAATATAAGACATAGGGTGGATCATGAAGTTGTTTCAAACTTTGCGGATAATTGGCATCCACTAAAGTTAAATACGCTTCTTTATAAGAACATACATCGTAATGCTCATTGCGCAAAAGTGCAGCCTTGATATTTCGATGATCCCCTTTGTATTTTAAACTATAGGCTAGTAATTGTTCGCGTTTCATACTTCTATATATGCACGAACGATTAAGTCTCCTGATTATAAATCAAATAGATTGGCTTGAAGACGTTGGCGAACTGGTTCATAGGATTTGCGATGTATCGGTAAGACACCATACTTTAATAAAGCTTCTTTATGTTCCTTGGTCTGGTAGCCCTTATGCCGTTTGAACCCATACTCAGGATAAGCCTCATCATAGATATCCATCATGCGATCGCGTGTGACCTTCGCAAGGATGCTTGCGGCCGCAATCGAAATACTCAATGAATCCCCTTTGATATAATCCAAGACACGCTTGTCTTTGACATTAAATGGCATCGCATCACTCAAAACCAAACTCGCATCCGAGAACTTCGCAATCATGCGCATGGCATCTTTGGTTGACTGGTAGATGTTCTTTTGATCGATAGTTTCCGGACTCACCGTCACAACCATGACCCATAAGGCATCGCGTAGGATATCATCAAAACAGATCTGACGTTGTTTCGCTGACAATTGTTTGGAATCGTTGATCAAGGGATGTGTATAGCCTTTTGGCAATACGACACCAGCTACGACACAAGGTCCCGCCATCGGTCCACGTCCTGCTTCATCCAACCCTAAAATACAGGTATCTTCAAAATCATTCTCAATCCACGTTTTCGACATACTCAAAACTCATCGCTCCTAACGTTCCTTGGCGTACTTCGCGTAAAAATGTCTGATACGCTTGCTCCAACAAGAGTTCGTCTTTACGAACATAGAGTCGAAGTTTTGCGAGATGTTCAAAGAAAGCTTGAACATCATCCCCCGAATACTGATAACGTTCTTCCAGAGCTTCTGGATAATGTTTTAATACAAATTTAAAGGCATAATAAGCCAATTCATCGATGGGCAAGACCTTCTCACTGACCGAACCGGCTAAGGCTAAACGAATCCCCACTTTCGCATCATCAAATTTTGGCCATAATACACCGGGTGTATCTAAGAGATCGAGTTTAGGATGCACATTCGCCCATTTCAGTGCCATCGTGACACCTGGACGATTGGCGGTCGTCATGATCTTCTTTTGAGCGAGTTGATTGATCAAGGTAGATTTACCCACATTGGGAATACCCACGACCATGGCTTTGATCTTACGAGCCCCAATGCCACGTGCTTTCCATCGATCGAACTTTGGCTTCATGACCTCGAGTGCCGCATCGATGACCTTCATCCGACTGCTTTTCTCAAGGAGATCCACGGTGATGACCTTGGTATTCTCACTGGTTAAATGTTGCATCCAAGCTTTTGTCGCGATGGGATCG
>JBLJAX010000244.1:0-2099 GCA_047637795.1 Erysipelotrichaceae bacterium
ATGCAAATGAAACGTGCATTGGGTTTCTTCCAGAATGCCAACCAACGATAACCCAACACACTGACAAGAATACTCTCGCCCGCATCCTTTAATCGAACAAAAGGTGAATTCACTTGATCTAAGACCAAGGTCGGCATCGCTTCAAAATAAGCATCGGTAAACTTCAATAAAGGCTGATCACCATTCACAAGGATTTCCTTTGGTAAGTTATCCTCGCGACATGGGAATTCAATATCAATCGATCCATCGACTCCATTATGCGTGGTACTGAAGGCTGGATGTAAGCCAAAGTTGAACGGCAGCACCTTATCATCTCGATTCTCAATGCGATAGACAATATCGATACCTTGCATATGCATCCGATATTCCACTTCAAAGTTGAAGGCATAGGGGTATTGAACCAAGGTTTCCGCATTAGATGTGAAACCCAGCGTGATGTGTTCATCATTCTGTTCGATCAAATCGAACATCGCGTGTCTTAGAAAACCATGATTGCCGATGGGATAGGCTTTACCATCAATATGCAGAAGCTTATCGTGCGTCGATCCAACAATCGGGAATAAGATTGGATTGCGACCGGCCCAAAAGTTTGGATCCCCTTGCCATAACCATTCCTTGTTGGTCCGCTTATCCACCAATGAATGCATTTCAGCGGCTTTAAGACTTACTTCTAAACGAAATCGTTCATTTTCAAGAATCATTTCATCACTCCTTTAATTGCGAACGTTGAGGAACACGCAGTTTCAAGCCACGTTCCACAAGTTTGAATTCAATGGATTGTTCCGGGTAGACTTCCCCATCACACTGGGTGTTGATGGTTTCAGCGCTTTCCAAGTACAAAGCTTTGATCTTATAGAATTTAACGATATCCTCATGGATGTGTTTACCCACTTTGAATTTAGGTAATAAGGTTAAAATCCTTAATAGGTTGGTATTGCGTATGACACAGAGGTCCAGCTCTCCATCCTGTATGGATGCCATGGGTGTTGGATTGAATCCACCTCCATAGAAGCGTCCGTTCATGATCGCAACCAAGAGACTCTCGACTTCCAAGTCTTCATCATTGAACTTAAGATGCATCTTCATGGGTTTGCGTTTCACCAAGAGTGCAATGATCGCAATGACATACGATAACCCGGATAGAAACGGATACTTCATTTTAATCGCATGGGCATAGATCCCGATATCCGCATCAAAACCCATGGAAGAACAATTCAAGTATCGACGATCATTCGCCATCCCATAATCCACAACGACTTCCTTACCTTCAATGGTTTCGATGAGCAATTGATCCAAAGGCATGACAGGAACTTCAAGCATGCGGAAGAAATCATTGCCGGATCCCACCGGGATGATCGCCATGGGCACTTCAGGGTTCAATCCATTGAGAACCTCATTGGCTGTCCCATCCCCACTCAAGACATAGAGTGTCACATCGTCCTTTGCTTCATAACGTCTTGCGATCTCTGTCGCATGACCAGGGCGTTCGGTACGAATGATCGAATACGGCTCTGAGTGCGATTTAAAATAATGCTCGATGACGGGAATCAATTGAATGGCATGATGTTTACCCGATGTTGGGTTGATAATGAAGATGTGCTTCATAGGTACCTTAATTTTACAAGTTTAGTCCGCTAAAATAAAGCGAATCAACGATTATAAACGACTTTCCCTAGGATCATCGTACTAACGACATCATAGTTGTCATCCAAGATGGTGATATCCGCATCATAAGCCGCTTTGATGAGGCCTTTGCGATGATCGAGTTGTAAGATTTTAGCGGGATTGATGGTACAGGCGTTGATGGCAATGACTTCTTGAAGCTCTGCTTTTTGAATGAGATTGCGCAGGCCATGATTGTAGACCATCGTACTGCCAGCCAAGGTTTCCGTATGATGAAGGTAGGCACCTCCATTCGCATGGATGTCCAAGATTTGACCACCTAATTCGAACTCACCTTCTGGCATGCCCTTGGCACAAAGGGAATCACTGACTAAGACAAGATGATCCTTGCCTTTGGTTTTGGCAAGAATATTCACAGCTGGCCAGCTTACATGATTGCCATCACCGATGACTTCCGCATAGACATTGCTTAAGCG
>JBLJAX010000245.1:0-5407 GCA_047637795.1 Erysipelotrichaceae bacterium
AACCAACTTGGCAGTTCACCACGATTGGGTGATCTTTCGCCACATTCAATTTATCTAAATTAGCTCTTAAAGCATCGACTTCAAGATTCAAGGCACCTTCGATGTGTCCTGTTTCAAATTCGATGGGTGTACGTACATCCAGGAACAAAGCATTTTGCTTCTTGAATTCTTCAACCTGTGAAGGATAGACCACTTTGTAATGGCCTTCAATGACATTCTCCGCAATATAACCCAAGATATTGACCGGGTCTTTAGCCGATGAGAATGGCGGCGCATACGCCAATTCTAAATCACTCAAATCGGTTACTTTCGCCTTCGATTTGATTGCGGTCGCTATGACATCGATCCGCTTTTCCGTACCATCTTGACCAATCGCTTGTGCACCTAAAATCTCGAGGGTCTCAGGATTATAAACCAACTTGAAATCGATGTTGGTTGCGTTTGGATAGTAAGACGCATGATTGTTGCGGTGTGCATGGATTGCTTGAACCGGCAATTTCTTCATTTCAGCGGTACGTTGATTATTCCCTGTTGCGGCAACGGTCAAATTGAATACTTTCAAGACCGATGTGCCCATGGATCCGTTGTATTGAACATCTTTACCATGAATGATGTCCGCCAAGATACGTGCTTGACGATTTGCTGGCCATGCCAAAGCAATGGCTGTATCGGTGTTTGTAACGAAGTCTTTGACTTGAATCGCATCACCTAAGGCATAGACATCTTTAACCACTTCTTTGGAATTCGCATCGTAGGTTTCCAACTTTGAGGAAACTGCGATATGTCCACGTGGACCTAACAATAAGTCCGCTTTTTTAGCTAAAGTATTTTCCGGTGAAACACCAATTGAAAGAATGATCAATTCAGTCTCAATGGATTTACCACTTTCAAGATTGATGGTTCTACCATGATTGGCAAAACTCAACAAACCATCGCCGAGAACCAATTCGACCCCATGGGTGTTCAATTCCTTATGAACGATTTGCGCCATTTCGAAATCCAATGGAGCCAAGACTTGAGGCAGTTTTTCAACCAAGGTGACTTTGATGCCACGTTCAGTCAAGTTCTCAGCCATTTCAACCCCAATGAACCCACCCCCAACGACAACAGCTGTCTTCGGTTGTTTGGTTTCAATGAAGCGATAGATCGCATCCGTATCCGGGATGTTTCTTAAGGTAAACAGATTATTGGCTTCTTTGATGCCTTCAATTGGCGGGAAGATTGGCTTCGCACCTGGCGAAAGAATCAAGACATCATAACTTTCTTGATAGGTATCCCCAGTCTTAGTTTTCTTTACAGTTACGGTTTTCTCTGCACGATTGATATCCACGACTTCAGAGAAATTTCGGATGTCCAAATTGAAACGCTCGGACATGCCTTCAACCGTTTGAACCAAAAGGTCTTCACGATCCGTAATCACATTCCCAATATAGTAAGGTAAACCACAGTTCGCGAAGCTGATATACTCATCGCGTTCAAACATAATAATTTCATCTTCTTCACTTAAGCGACGAAGACGGGCAGCTGCGGTCGCACCACCGGCAACACCCCCAACAATTAAGATTTTTTTCATCGTTCTGCTCCTTTGCGCATAAACTCACAAGTATGAGTATAAAACTGCAAACACGGCAAATCAATAGCTTTGCAAAATTTTGTTAAATTTACTACAAAACTTGTGTTATTTCACAACTTTTCAGAAATTATCCCTTCTTTCGCTACGAAATACAGTTATTTAGAACGTCTATGAAGGTATCTGAGTCATCCAATGCGAACACCCGTTCAAAGTGTGGAATCATGGATGGTTTGATCATCGGCAGAATGGATGGCTTATGCCATGCGTAGTTGTTTTGAATGGAGAAATGATGCACATCATTGGGTTGATCACTTAACAAAACGGTTACTTTACCCAAAGAATTCATGATTTTCAAACGCATGAAATCTTCAAGACCGTCTTCCGTAGGACCAACAAAACTCAACATCGCATATTTAGGACAATGCGATTTACAGATCTTTTCTGCAGTGTCGTCTTTCATTAAAGGTGTATTTACAAAATAGATCATGGATACATTCGAATCCTTCAATTGTTCAAACAAGACATGATCCACTGCAGAACGATTTTGAAGCATGACCGTCATATGCCCATTTTCAAAGGCTGAGCAAATGTGTTTGCTTTCTTCAATATACGCATCTTCACGGTTCAACGTCGTCACGATGGAAACTCGTTTAACCTTGCGTTCCAGCAGTGAGTTATCGCCACATAGATACAAGAAGAGAGGCGCGTCCTCTTTCAAGTCCTGAATGAGGGCTTTGGGATATGCTTCATCGTACTTATGCACGATGTATACGCGTTGGCGTAGACGCGCAAAAGCACTCTCCGTTTCACGTTTGATGAGTTGGCAGACTTGAGGAAAATACTGAACGAATTTCGTGCTTTCGAAATAAGTCTCATAGAATTTTCGGACATCCATCAATTCTTGGATGTTGTCTTTATGGATACGTGAATGGACGAGATGATCATTTTGAACCAGGCGTCGAAGCACGGTATAGTTGATGGCAAGTTGTTTATTGATGGTTGATTTATTCATATTGATTTAAGCTCTTTTGACACAATTCGATGAGTTCATTTTTAACATTAGAGGGTGAAAGGATTTTAGCTTTATCCCCAAACTGCAAGACCCAGGCAAAGAAGGTTGGACTGACGGTGATGTTTTCTGTGATGGTGAACCAGCCATCAATCTGTTTGTGGATCTCGACATCCAAACCAAAACGATCAAAGACCACATTGACCAAAGCTGGATGGAAGCTCATCGTTACTTCTTCTTGGTTTCCGGTATACATATGGAAAAGACCAGCACAATATTGTTCGACTGCTTCAAGGTCTGCGATATGTTCATGTTTGGTTTTAAGCATGGATACTTCACGCATCTTATCTAAACGATAGACTGCATAATCCTGATGGTTTTCCTGATAGACGATGACATAATACTTCTCATCATCCCAACACAAGAAGACAGGAATGGCACGATAGAATTCACCTTGTTTACGATAGACGATTTCTTTATCCAAATCATAATCAAAGTACTTGAAACGAATCATACGTTGTTTGAGGATGGCCTCATGGATCGCATCCACATTGAGATACACCGCATTATTCTTGGATTTCAAACGATTGTAGATCCAATCATTGCGCTCCAAACGCTCCGCTTCATGAACACTGGTTAAGCTCTTCAATTTTGTGATGAGTTCACTGCTCTTCTCAGCGGTAATGAATTTCGCAAATTTAACCGCATCGACCAACAACTTCAATTCAGCCAATTGAAAAAGACGATTTCCAACATGGTATCGATTCTGTTTTTCTTTATCATTGATGATATCCATGCCATAAGCTTCCAGCAGTTCCATGTAGAGATAGATGCTTTTACGCTCACTCTTCATGCCTTTAGCAGCGAGATAATCAATGATCTCTTGAACGGTCAGATGATGTTCGTCATCGGTTTCCCGTAAGAGCAGATCTTGGATTTCCAAGAGTTTAAGTTTGTTTTGAGGACGTTCTTCCATAGTTCAATTGTACAACTTTGTGGATAGTTTGGAAAACAAAAAACAAGCTAGGCTTGTCTTAAGGAAATCGGGAGATGTTTCTTCCATTTGATATTCAGGAATGCGATGACACTTCCAAGCGTAAAAGCGAAAATAACGGTACCTTCACGAACTGCATTAAACGGTACAGGAAATAGGAAGGCAAGAACTAAAGTGATCGTTATGAATCCGATGTCTGCGGTGGTACGCACTTTTACAAACGGAATGTTATAGGTTTTTGAAACCAAGGCAATGAGCGCATCATACGGCAACACTGCTAGATTGATGCTCATCATCAAACTGACACCGACACCCATGATCAGAATTGCGGTAATCAAGAGGGCGAGTTGTTGGAAGTACGTGTTGAAGCTGAGATTGGCAATCCAAGGCACATCGTAGAGAAAGAAGTTTACGACGGAACCAAAGACACTATTCAATAAGAGTTGGAGGCCAATCGACCATTGGACATTCTTTTTGAGAATGATCAGTTCGAGTATAAAGCATACGAGGTTCAAAAAGAAGACGATTGTGCCTGTTTTGACACTCAGAATGTGTGCAAGTGTTGAGCTAAAGCCAGAGACCGTACTTTGACCTAAATTCGCTTTAATCAAAAGGGTCATTCCGATCGCTATGATGGCAACCGATAGTAGGTTCAGTAGAATACGAGACAGTGTTAGACGCATATGCCCTCCATTAATCTAAAGCACTATAGCATATTTTCGTGTTTTGTACAGTATAATAGACTCAATAGAAAAGAGAAAAACATGGAAACCTTACTCGAAAGATTTATACGTTATTGTAAAATCAACACCCGCTCGAATGAAAAGAGCAGTACCGTCCCTTCTTCTGAAAACCAAGTTGTCTTTGCCAAGATGTTGGCACAGGAATTGGTGGACTTAGGCTTTGATGAAGTGAATTATAACCCTGACAATGGCTTCGTATCCGCAACGATTAAAAGCAATGTGGATCATGAAGTGGATACGATTGGTTTTATCGCTCATTACGATACCGCTGATTTCAATTCTGAGAACATTCAACCACGTGTCATTGAGAATTATGATGGCAATCCCATCGTACTCAATGAGACAACAGGCCTTGTTTCAGATCCACTGATGTTTCCGCATTTGAAGGAACTGGTGGGTCATACTTTGATCGTCACCGACGGCACCACCCTCTTGGGTGCAGATGATAAAGCTGGTGTCGCGGAAATCATTGAAGCAATGTTAATCCTAAAGAAAAATCCCGATCTTAAACACGGTGAAATTCGGATTGCCTTTGGACCAGATGAAGAAATTGGTCGTGGTGCGAATCTCTTTGATGCGCCAAATTTCAGAGCGAAATTTGCCTACACCTTGGATGGGGCAAAACGTGGTGAACTTGAGTATGAGAGCTTCAATGCGGCAGCTGCCATCGTTGAGCTCCATGGCGTATCCGTCCATCCAGGTACCGCCAAAGACAAGATGATCAACTGTGCGAAACTCGCAATGGAGTTCGATGCCCTCCTCCCAGCGAACGAAGTTCCAGAACATACCGAGCATTATGAAGGCTTCTTCCTCTTACACGATATGGAAACAACCATTGATCATGGCAAGATGACCTACATCATCCGTGATCATGATAAAGAGAAGTTCTTAGCACGCAAAGAACGCATGCTTAAAAATGCGAACTACTTGAATGAGAAATACGGTGCGGAACGCTTTGTGGTTAGAATGAAAGATTCTTACTACAACATGCGTGAAGTCATCGAGAAGGATATGAAGCCTGTAGAACTCGCTAAACAAGCCATGGTGGCCTGTGATGTCGAACCGATCATCCAACCGATTCGTGGTGG
>JBLJAX010000246.1:0-4750 GCA_047637795.1 Erysipelotrichaceae bacterium
GAAACCGCGTCTGTTAGTATCGTGAAAAATGTGCTAAACTGAACTTAATCTCTTACAACACAATAAAATTTCATTATCAATTCGGGGGAAAAGATATGAATCACCAATTTTTCCAAGACTTCATCATACCCAAGAATCTGTTGCACGATCTCGATCGGCAACGCACCCAAATCAATTTAATTCGTGTCTTGCCCATTGCAATCATTTTCTACGTGATTGAATGGGTAATTTTTTATTTAAGTGCGTACTTCTATGATGTCGGGCATATCGTTCTAGGTCTTCAAATCGCCTCGAGCCTGATTCTTCCTGTCTTGATTTATGCAAAATTCAAGTTTCAACAGCTGAGTCACCATTTTGTGGATACTATTTTGGGCATCTATACCGTAATCCTCATAACGTACAGTATTATCGTCGCACTCAATACCCAAGCACATGCCGATCTCTTGCACATGCATATCATGATCATGACAGGTATTATTGCGATCCTCTATCTGAAGATATGGGAAAGTTTCATCTTAATCATGGGTTCATGTCTTGTTATGATCATTCTATTCCCCTATTTTCAAAACAATCCTGAGATTGTATTGATCAACCAAATCAATTTATTCATCTATGACATTGTTCTTTGGTTTTTTGCGCTTGGTTTATTCAAGACACGCTTGAAAACAATGCTTCTAGAGCACGACTTAATCCTCAAGAACCAAGAACTTGAACATCTTGTTAAGACCGACTCCATGACAAAGCTTTACAATCATCAAGCCATCTTGGATTTCTTAATTGAAGAGATGCAGCGTTCTGAACGCAACGAACAAGCCCTTTCCATCATCCTTCTTGATATCGATGACTTTAAGCGAATCAACGATCAATTTGGACATCAAGTTGGGGATGAGGTCCTCATTTCCCTCTCTAAGATCATCAAACACTCTTTGAGATCCATTGACCGTGTCGGTCGTTACGGAGGTGAAGAGTTCTTGATTCTACTCCCCAACACCAACCTCAACGCTGGAAGACTCTATGCTCTACGTCTTCAGTCGCTCATCCGAAATTACAAACTTCCCAACGAAGAAAACCTGACATTGAGTGGTGGTTTAGCTGAATACACGGGTGAATCCATCGATGAACTGATCAAACAAGCGGATAAGCTCCTCTATCAAGCTAAAAAGAGTGGTAAAAACCAGATAATCAGCCAATAAATCAATATAATTTATATATTTATTAAATTAATCAATTTTACTATTGATTATTTTAATTTATAGATTACAATGTGTTTAAGGAGTCGATATGCAAAGGAAAATACACATACGCATTGATACTGAGGATACCCACTTCCATCTGCCAAAGGTTAAAGTGAAGACAGCTGTAGGCATCTTGAAGATTGCGCTTTGGGGATCCAATTTCACCAAAGACGAAAAGATGAAGGCCTTCATTCATGATAACAAAGACACAATCAAACATTTTTTAGATCTGGTGGCCACAGAACTGAATGTTACGGAACCCTGTGTCTTGGTCGATGTTAAAACCAAAGATGCGATCATTGAGATCGAGTTGATTTGAAAGGAGCATTATGCGTAAAGAAGTTATTGGAACTTGTCCAGTATGTCAGAACACCTTGATGGCGACACGTCTGACCTGTCATGTCTGTCATACGGAAATCACGGGCGATTTCGAATTATCCCGTTTCAGTTATTTGAATAAAGAAGAATTGAGTTTTGTGGAGACCTTCATCCGTGTTTACGGAAACATCAAAGAGATGGAAAAGGAACTCAATGTATCCTACCCTACCGTTAAGAAGATGTTGGAGCAGGTCGTCACAAAAATGGGTTTTGAAAACAAGGAACCCAGTGCGAATACGGAAGATATCTTACAGAAGATTAAAAATAAAGAACTGAGTGTCAACGAAGCTTTGGCACTCCTCAAGAAATAAGGAGCTATATGAATACAAAAGAACAAATCCTCCAAATGGTTAAAGATGGCGATATCGACATCAATGAAGGTGTGAAACTCTTAGAAGCTTTAGGCATCGGCAATAACCCAACGCCAACCAATGCCAAATCCAAACTCCGCATCGTAGTGGACAGTGCCGATGGCGATAAGGTTCGCATCAATGTCCCAACCTCTTTGCTTAAAGCTGGTGTGGACATCGCATCCAAACTAAACATCAATGGCAATCCCGTTGATATGAAAGGCATCGACATGGATATGATCATGCAGGCTATCGAAGATGGTTCCAGTGGTGAAATCGTGGATATCGATACCAAAGATGGAGATACCGTTAAAATCTTTATCGAGTAGAAAAAAAGGACTTCGGTCCTTTTCTATTGAATGGCTTTCATATCATCATGAACACGCATCAAATCTTGAATGATTTGAATGCTCTGTGGACATTGAGGTTCACAGGCTCCACAGGCTTGGCACATGTCTGCACGAGCATCCACTTCCAAATCCTTGAAGTAACGTCGTCGAGCTTGATCATCATTGCGATAGATCGCCCAATCGTTCCAGATTCTAAAGTTACGCGGGATGTTCACACCATGTGGGCATGGCATGCAATATTCACAACCGGTACATCCATTCTTGGTTCTGGATTTGATGATCTCCGTAACTTTGTGCACCAAATCATATTCCTCTTGGTTCAAAGCTTTGAAGTTGGTGAAGGTATCAAGGTTGTCCAAGACATGTTCCATGGTGCTCATGCCACTCAAGATGACTTTGACATTCTTATGCGAACCGACCCAACGGAGCGCCCATGAGGACAACGATTTCTTAGGATAATACGCCTTGAAGAAACGTGCGATGTCTTCTGGAAGGTTGGCAAGATTGCCCCCTTTGATCGGTTCCATGATGACCATCGGAATCCCTAATTTCTCAGCGAGGACATAACCCTTATTCCCGGCTTGAATTTCGGTATCGACATAGTTGTATTGAATCTGACAGAAGTCCCAGTTACGAGCTTTGATGATCTTCTCGAAAACAGGGTATTCATCGTGGAACGAGAAACCAATGTATTTGATCTTCCCTTCCGCTCTCAGTTGATCAAGTACGTCCAAGACCCCTTGTTCAACCAAGGCATCCCAACGTGCTTCATCCAATGCATGTAAGAGATAAAAATCCACATAGTCCACTTGGAGTTTGGAGAGTTGTTCCTCAAAGATCGGTAAGACTTCATCTTTATGATTGATCTTCCACACTGGTAGTTTGGTGGCTAAAAAGAATTGATTGCGTTGATATTTCTTAAGCACCTTGCCGACAAACGCTTCACTCTCACCCCCATGATAAGGGTAAGCTGTATCGATATAGTTGACACCGGATGCGATGGCTTTATCCAACATCTCTTCAGCCTGCTTCTCATCGATTTTACCATTCTCTAGAGTTGGAAATCGCATGCATCCAAAACCCAACAGCGAAGTCTGTATGCCTAATTTGTCAAATGTTCTTGTCTTCATGTTCGCCTCCCGATTATAATGATGAAATGATAAACAAAATCCAAGAAACCATTCAAGAAGGGTTGAACCTCCTTACAACGGAACATTATTCCTGTGTTGCTTACTGCACACACGCTTTGTATACTTCGAAAGCCATGGGCATTCGACCTCTGATTCAACCCATCAACGAAGACCCTCTTTTCTTTAAGGATGCGATCGTGATTGATAAGGTCATTGGTAAATCCGCTGCCCTGCTCTTGATTTATGGCCAAGCTCAAGCCATCCATGCTCAAATCATCAGTGAACATGCACTCAAATGTTTAAAACAAAGCAATATTCATGTCAGTTATGATACCTTGGTGCCTTACATCCAAAACAATGAACATAGTGGCATGTGTCCCATGGAAGCCACTGTCCTAAACATCGATGTTCCTTATGAAGGACTCCTCGCATTAAGGGCTAAAATTCAAGAGCTTATGGCGTTAAAAACATCACAATGATGTTTTTTTATGCTTCTTTTTCTGGGAATACAATCCAGCAGATCAGGTAGGCCAAGAAGCCTGAGCCCCATCCTAAGATGGTCACAAGGAATAGGATACGAATGATGGTCACATCGATTTTAAAATGTTCGGATAGACCAGAACAGACGCCACCAACGATGGCCCCATCTTTGGAACGATAGAGTGAGAATTTTGGATCTTTATATGCCATGATTTCCTCCTGTACTTTTACTGTCCTTATCGTAACACTTCTCGCTTGCTAAAGTAATCACGTTTTAATATTTGGTACGATATTTCCGCATAAATTTTAACGGTCTCGTTGATTTGCTTAACTTCTTCATCACTTAAACGATTATTTGTATCATAAGGATTGAATTGATGTTTATACACGTTGTAAAAGCCGATATCATTATTCCAGGTCAAAGAGGGATACATGACCAAGGCTTTTTGATTCTCATCAAAGATATCCACACCAAAGGCAAGCCGTGGATCATAATCCAAATCAAAGAGATTGGCAACTGTGGGTAAGATGTCAAAACTGGACATCGTCTTTGAGATGACCTCTCCTTTGGTTTCACTGTGGTAAAGAATCATCGGCAGACGATTGATGTCATAGCCGATATTACGATCTCCCATAGGATTACTGTAGTCCAATAAATCTTGACGTTCGGTTTTAAGAGGGAAATGATCCCCAAATAGCATCAGCACGGTATCCTCAAGTTGACCCGATGATTCGAGTAATTCCAAGAGTCTTGCCATGGCTTTATCCACCTCCATGGCTTTCGAGATGTAGCGTTTGATGTTCATGGGGTATTCTGGATGCACCGC
>JBLJAX010000247.1:0-3634 GCA_047637795.1 Erysipelotrichaceae bacterium
TGCGATGACGAAGTGCGCTGACTTCTTCATCCATTGCGCCAATGATTGCGTACATGATTAGTCCTTTCTTGCTTTGATGTAATATTTCTCATCTGTGGATGAATCGCCAAGATTCATTTGAACATCCACATGGAAGTTCAATTCCTCAAGTGTTTTTAATATGTCTTGAAGCGAAAAAATCGTCTGTGTGAAAACGTGTTTCTTTAGGATGTCTTCATAAAAGACAAGTTGGTGTTGAATCTTATTGGTATCGATTGTTTGGATCGTCCATTGATACGGAACACCCAATACAAAGTCTTCTTCAATGAATTCATCTTGAAACTCTTCGATTCTTAGCTCTTGATGCACATCAAACAATAAGCACCCTTTTGGGTTTAGATGTTGATGAGCTTCTTTAAAGAATGATGCGAGTTGATGCATGCTTTCGAGGTAATTAAGGCTATCGAGAAAGACCACAATCGCATCATACTTACCAAAGTCACTCAAATTTAACATATCTTGACAATAGTAGCGTACATTTTGATGATTGTTGTTAAGTTTGGCATGTTCGATCATGTTTGGATCAAGATCCAAAGCATCCACTTGGAAGCCATTCACTGCACAAAGCTTGCTAAAGTAGCCTGTACCACAGGCACATTCAAGTAAACATAAGCCCCTTGTTTCATCTTTAAGCCATTGCAAATAACGCGCATAGCCTTCATGACTAAACGTTAAGGTATGATAATAATCCGCAAACGATATCATAGCTCGATGATCTTGTCCAACCATAAGTCTTCCAAGTGATAGAATTGACGGGATTGACTTAAGAACAAATGCAGTACAAGCGAATCGAAATCAATGAGCACCCATTCACTCTCATTTTGCCCTTCCACATGATGAACACGATATCCCAGTGATTCACCAAACTCAATGCAATAATCCTTAATGGCATTTAATAAACGAGGATTGCTTACTTCCGCAATAATGGCATAATCTTGAATAGACGATGTCGATCGCAAATCGAGAACCGTTATCTTCTCCGCCTTTTTATCTTCTAAAAATTCCACAAAAGCTTTTAATGCATTCAAATGTGTTTCTCCTTATCTAGATATTCCATTTGTGTTTTTCTTACAGCTTGATAGGCTCGGTCCAAATCATGTAAAGCTAAATCTATAAGTTCACTTGCGTCAAAGCCACGTGTCGCATCACACTTATCTGCAATATAGATGACTTTAGATAAAGGATCTGAGTTCCCTTCCACATGGTGTGCGATTGCTTTAAGAACCTGTGGATCACGAATCTTTAAAACACGTGATGCATAAGCCGCCCCAACCTTCTGATGCCAAATCGCAGGCGCTTTATCTAAGTAATTTGGATAGACGAATGTAAGCCATTGTTTCAACTTCTCTTTCGGCCACTCTTTCGCGATATCATGCAACATCGCAGCCAAGTAAACTTGCCTTTGATTCAACTGATGTGCGTCTGCTAAACGCAACGCCAATTCAGTCATTGCCTGAACATGTGCATAACGCTTGTCACTCAAGGAATGTTTAACAATACCATCTACATACAGAGTATTTTCCATGAAATAACGGATAACCTCAGCATGAGTATAATGAACCTTGCCTTGACGAATCGCTTCGCTTGCGTTGGGATAAATATCAGACGCCTCGATTTTGATAAAAGGTGGCGTGATCGAATGCTTTTCATCACGTGGATAAACTGCAAATTGGATAAGTTCAATCAAGTCATTGTACTTGTACCATTGATTGAACTTCATCATCTGATCCGATCCTATCAACCAAATGAATTGGTGTTCTGGAAAGCGTTCGATCAATTGCTTGACAGTGTCATAGGTATAGCTTAAGCCTTCACGCTCGGCTTCGATGCGCGATAATTTCAATTTCCGGAATGGCTTGATCATCAGCTCGATCATTTGACAACGATGTTCAAATGAAGCCAACTCCACATCTTTCAGTGGTGAAAGCAAAGTCGGTAAAAACCACAGCTCATGCGCATGAACTTGTTTAAGCGCTACCTTAGCGATTGCTAAATGACCTTTGTGAATGGGATTGAAGCTTCCCCCGAAAAGAACAATGCGACTCATGTCAGGTGAATCTTACGCTTCTCGCTTTGTTTGTATAAAAGAATACTGCGACCAACCACTTGAATCAATTCACTGTGTGTCGACGAAGCCAAATCCAACGCTAATTCCATGACTGGATTCGGAGCTGTTTTCAGCACTGAGATCTTAACCAATTCATGTGCTTTAAGTGAATCTTCCAAGCTGCTGATCAGATTCAAACTCAAACCTTCCTTACCGACATTGAAAAGTGGCTTCAAAGGATTGCCCAAGCTTCTCAATTGTTTCTTTTGTTTGCTGTTTAACATTAAATAAGTGCCTTTCTTTGCATGACTTGATCGAAATAAACCGCTTTGATTTCAATCCATTCGTAATCGCCTACACAATAGAACCATCCCAACTGTTTGAATACGATATCAAAGATGGGTTGGTCTTGAATGATTCGTCTTGCTTTGATCGCATAGAGATCATCCGTTTCATGCTTCGCACAATAGGCCTCCAAACGATCAAACTTCGTCCGATGGATTTGATATTGATCTGAGAAGTAAAGCGTGATCGACGCCTTATCCTTAGGCTTCACACTCACAATCCCAACATTTGGTAAGACAAAGGACTGAGCCGAATCCAATTGATAGGTCTTAGGTTTGAACGCCTTACGAATCTGAACTTTCTCCAATTCATCAAACGGAAACAAATCCGTAAAACTATGTTCGATCTTGATGCCGGGTGTATCGAAGATGATCCCCTGTGCCCATTCGATCTGATTGATTTCCAAAGTCGTATGTGGATACGGCGAAATCGTTAGATAATCATCCTTCTCCAACATCGCATTGATCAAGGTACTCTTACCCATATTCGCATAACCCAAAGTGATCAAACGCTTGATCTTGAGCTTCTTGATTTCTTGGACAAGTGCTTTTGCCCCCATTTTAGCCTGATGTGAAGTTGTTGCGACCCCAAGCACATTGATTGGAACATCCCTTAGCTTGCTCATCAGATAACCGACGATCCGTTGTTTCGTCACTGTCTTTGGCAATAAATCGAACTTCGTCAATACAATGATGAAATCACGATTCATACAATGTCTTTGGATGCCTGTAAACAAACCACTATCGATGTCCGTCACATCAATGACCAATAAAATGGTGCCTTCAAGTTTCGCAATCGCTTGAAAGACTTCATCCGAAGGGACACTGTGTTTCTTTAACGGTGCGAAATCACCATAATGTTTGATCCGATAGCAACGCTGACAATACTGAGCATCCTCACGTGTCGTATATCCCAATGCCTTGGGATCACTTATTTGGAGTTTGATGCCACAACCGACACAACTCTGTTTTTCCATATTAACCAATTACTTTCTTTTCGATAGAGCGCAAGATGCGCGTAGACAAATAATCATTCGTACTTAAAGGTTCAATCAAAATCGTATGAAACCCTAATCGTTTTCCCAACCATATATCCGTAAACAACTGATCACCAAGCCAAACGCCCTTTTGATAATGGATATCCATTTGATTCAACTTCCGCTGGAAACGAAATTTAAAGGGTTTGAGTGCTAGATTCAACCAA
>JBLJAX010000248.1:0-3117 GCA_047637795.1 Erysipelotrichaceae bacterium
AATTGGAGTTTTGTTTGAAAGCGTAAGAATTCTTCATACTTCAGAGTTCTAGAAGCTTGTAATACAGCTTCCATCGTGTTTGGTTTATGAATATAATGAAGCGCATCGCGCAGTTTCAATAAGCGATAGCGTTCACGAAATGCATCAGGGATATCAACTTTGACAACTTGATCAAGATAGACCATGGCTTTATCGATCAATTTGCTCATGTCCTTTTGCGTCAACTCTTTACGTAATGGATAGATTGGCACAAGCCCTAATTGACCCATTAGCGATTGGGCATTATACTGTAGTCCAGTCAATTGATTCTGACCATCATAACGAGCTTGAAGTGTGATGCGTTGATTGAGTTTTAACCAAGGACGATTAAAAATCGTGACTTGAAAAAGCCCCTCATCACTTTGAAATTGAAACTTCGTCACACTGCGATTCTTTGGAAGATAGACTTGTTTGAATGGATCTAGGATGATGCCCTCAAGCCAAACCTTATCGTTGACCAACCAGTCCGAAAACGGTTTTTGACGTATCTCCTCATAACGAATAGGAAAAGACCAAAGTAGATCCTCAACCTCATTGAATCCAGCTTCAGTACACTTTTCAATCATTCTTGCACTTAGTTTCAGTTGTTTTAGTTCCATAAAAGAAAAGGGCTGACGCCCTCTTACTCAATTCCAAATATAAATGAATATACTGGTTGTTGCCCTAGCGTGACTTCAACTTCGCAGTGATCAAAATGCTCACCGATGAAAGCCTCGATATCAGAAAGTTCTTCTTTACTGACATCTTCACCCACCAATACGGTAATCAAACCATCTTCTGCTTTGACAGCTTCCAATAATAATTTCTTTGTCGCATCCAATTTATCATTGGTACTGCAAATGATTTGTTTTCCTAAAATACCCATGTAATCCCCTGCATTGATGGAAACACCTTCAAAACTGGTGTCTTTGATCGCATACGTGACCATGGCTGTCTTCACATTCTTAAAGGCTTCTGTCATTTCCGTAACGTTTTCATCCACGCTGACTTCAGGATTGAACATAATGCATGCACTCAAACCTTGAGGAATGCTCTTGGTTGGCAAGACACGAACATCCGCATCTTCAATCAAGGATTCAGCTTGTTGAGCCGCAAGGATGATATTTGAATTGTTTGGCAAAATAAAGATGTGCTCAGCATTGAGCGATTGAATTGCCGCAACGAAATCTTCCGTAGAAGGATTCATGGTTTGTCCACCACTAATGACCACATCGACACGATAGGATTCAAACAGATCTTTAACGCCGTCCCCAGCCGCAACCGCTATGATTGCATATTTCTTTTTTTCTTTTAATACAGGTTTCAACTCAGGCGCCATATGCGTCAGATGCTCATGTTGCTCCTGCATGTTTTCAATTTTCAATTTAACAAAGTCACCATAACGTTGGCCGAGATTCAAAGCATCTCCAGGTGTCAATGTGTGAATATGCACTTTTACAATTTCTTCATCTTGAACGACAACGATTGAATCACCCAAACGTGATAAACGTTCACGCAATTCCAATTCACTGAATGTTTCAATTAATTCAGGTGTCAAACGTACGATGAATTCAGTACAATAACCAAACTCTTCGTTTTCTAGGTTCTTTTGAACACCTTCACCCACTTCGATATTATCCAAGAGTGGAACAGGATTACCCTGGAGCCCCGCTCTAAATCCTTCAAGAATCTTGATGTATCCATAAGCACCACTATCCACAACACCGACTTCTTTCAAAACCGGTAATAAATCAGGTGTTCTCAACAATGACTCATGCGCAGACGCAATCAAGAAATCAAAATACTCCAAGATATCCTTCTCTGGATATGTCTTCAAATAATCTTGAGCTTGCTTGCTACTTTCACGTAAAACCGTCAAAATCGTACCTTCAACAGGACGCATGACAGCTTTATAAGCTATTTCAGTACCCTTAACAAAAGCATCCGCAAAATCCTTTGCATAAATATCTGCTTTTCCATCGACACTTTGATAAAAGCCTCTGAAGATTTGCGATAAGATGACCCCAGAATTACCACGTGCACCCATTAACAAGCCTTTTGATAGGACTTTGGCAATATCACCAACATTCATCGTGAGGATGGATTGTGTATCTTTGACACCCGCACTAAAAGTCAGGTTCATATTGGTACCCGTATCTCCATCTGGTACTGGGAAAACATTTAAAGCATCCACTTCGTGGTGATGATTACTTAAATTGTTCGCACCACTCACCAACATGGACTTGAACAACGATCCGTCTAATTTATTCATCGTTCTAACCAATTACCCTTACGCCTTGGACATAGACATTGATTGCATTGAACTTCAAATCCAATGATTTTTCCAAAACGTATTTGGTTTTCTTTTGTACTTCATTAACAACTTCAGAGATTTTGACCCCAAAACCAATGATCAAATAAAGATCAAGTTCCAAACCTTTGGCTCCATCACGAACGATGACACCCTTACTATAATTTTCTTTACGTAATAGCTCGGCAATGCCATCTTTGACGACTTTTTGAGAAGCCATACCGACTACACCATAACATTCCGTTACGACACCACCCGCTAAACTAGCAATCGCATCATGCGAGATATTGATATTACCTAATTGCGTTGAACGCTCTATTGACATACTGATCTCCTTTTAACAAGTTCATTATAACAAAAAATCTGCCTTTTTCACATTTTAAGAGGCACAAGAGAAACTATACGGCACAGCTGTGATTTCGTCAATCGCGATACAGTCATGTTCAGGATTCAAAGCATTCCGAATCTTGAGATAATCGTTCAAAACATGCAAGCTGGATAAAGCCGTATAAACCTGAATCCCATCCATCATACGTAAATGTGCATAATACGCATCATACGACTTCGGTTCACTTTTAAGCTCAGAAATATTCATCAAATTCTCAGGACTCAAACTTAGCAAAGCTTCTGCTAAACGTTCATGAGCAATCGGGTCTGTATAGCCGCTGATCAAAGGAACGCCAATGGGATAATTCATTTTAAGTGTATCTAAATTAACGACAAGATTGTTTTCAAGCAAAACTGTATTTTGATCTGTCAGATGCGCTAGAATACGATACTCAGTGACT
>JBLJAX010000249.1:0-4573 GCA_047637795.1 Erysipelotrichaceae bacterium
ATATCGGTTCTGTCGTTTTGAAGGATGCGGAGCTAAAAGTGTTTCAAACCGCAAGCATTGAATCTCGTGCGAAACGACGTTTAGCAGAGTATCAAATAAAAGGTATTGATGTCGATTATCAAACAATTTATGATGAAATTAAGTTGCGTGACCTGCAAGATCGATCACGCGAACATTCACCTTTGATTCAAACATTGGATGCAAGGGTGTTGGATACATCTGATTTGACGATAGAACAAAGCGTCGATCAGGTCTATGCATGGGCTTTAAAGCTCATTGAGGAAAGAGGGGATACAAATGATTGATGGAGTTGTAGCGATCGTTGGTCGCCCTAATGTAGGCAAATCAACAATCTTTAACCGAATTATCGGTGAACGATTGTCAATCGTAGAGGATTCACCTGGTGTCACACGTGATCGTATTTATGCGAAAGCGAATTGGTTGACGAAAGATTTTCGTTTGATTGATACAGGTGGAATTCAAGTTGAGAATGCGACATTCCAAGAAGAAATACGTGTTCAGGTTGATATTGCGATTGATGAAGCGGATGTGATTCTTTTCATTGTCAATGGTAAGGATGGTGTCACCGATGATGATCGATTCATCGCACGCATGTTAAGAAACACAAGCAAACCCATCATTTGTGCTGTGAACAAGACGGACAATCAAGATCAAGTCCACAGTATCTATGACTTCTATTCCCTGGGCTTAGATGAGATCATTCCAGTCAGCGGTGTACATGGCATCGGTATTGGAGATGTTTTGGACAGCCTTATCAGTAAGTTTCCTAAGAAGACCGTTAAAGATAAAGAAGGCCAGATCAAATTCGCCATTATTGGACGTCCAAATGTTGGTAAATCATCCTTGGTCAATGCGATTTTGAATCAAGAGCGCGTCATCGTTTCAGATATCGAAGGCACGACACGGGATGCCATTGACACCGTATTCAAAAATGAAGGAAATGATTATGTCGTTATTGATACCGCTGGTATTCGTAAACGCGGCAAAGTGTATGAAAATATCGAGAAATACGCTGTTTTACGTGCGATGCAAGCAATTGAGCGTGCTGATGTCATATTATTTGTCATTGATGGTTTAAGTGGTATTCGTGAACAAGATAAGCATGTGGCTGGATATGCCCATGAAGCGGGAAAACCGATCTTGATCGTATACAACAAATGGGATGTCATCACTAAAGATGAGTCCAGTATGATTCGCATCACTGAACAAATTCGTGCTGAGTTTCTCTATCTCTCTTTTGCACCGATTGTGTTTGTTTCTGCAAAAACAAAACAAAGAGTCAATCAACTCATACCAATGATCAATCGACTCTATGATTATAGTAATCTGAGAATACAAACGAGTATCTTGAACGAAGTCATCATGGATGCCCAATTGGTCACACCACCACCTTCTCACCAAGGTCAACGTTTAAAGATTCTATATGCCGCACAGGTTTCTGTTGCGCCGCCTACCATCGTTTTATTTGTAAACGATCCAAAATTACTGCATTTTTCGTATCGACGCTATTTGGAAAATCGTTTAAGAGAAGCCTTCGTTTTTGAAGGAACACCGATTCGCATTATTGCGCGATTAAAGGAGTGATTTCATGAAAGTCGCAATCATTGGAAGTGGAAGTTGGGGTACTGCATTAGCGCAAGTTCTTGCAGATAACAAACAGGATGTGATGGTCTGGGGACGTAATCTTGATGAATTGGTGGACATCCAGGTCCATCATCAGAATGAGAAGTATTTTCCAGGTGTTTTCATCCATGAAGGGATACAAGCAAGCATGGATATCCATGCGTTATTAGATGCTGAGGTATTTTTACTTGCGATTCCTTCTGAAGCCATAGAAGATGTTTGTGAGACGCTAAATGAAGTTCTGGACCATCCTGTCATCATCATCAATGTCTCTAAAGGTTTTCATCCTACGACACATCAAAGATTGTCCGTTTTTATCAAAGAGAAAGTCAGACCTGAGATCTTAAAAGATGTCGTGTCGTTGATTGGACCTTCACACGCGGAAGAAGTCATCATGCGTCTTCCTACGATCGTAAACGCAGTGTGTGAAAATGAAGCCAGTTCAATCTTCATTCAAGAATTATTCTCGAATGCCTACTTCCGTGTTTATCGCAATACCGATGTGGTTGGTGCTGAAATCGGCGTAGCAGTCAAGAACATCATTGCTTTAGCCAGTGGGATGATTCATGGTTTGGGGTATGGGGATAATGCGAGAGCTGCCTTGATCACACGAGGTTTGGCTGAAATGACACGTTATGGTGTTTTCTATGGAGCTAAACCGGAAACATTCCTTGGATTGACTGGAGTAGGGGATTTGGTTGTAACCTGCACGAGTGTCCATTCGCGTAACTTTCAAGCGGGTTTAATGATTGGTAAAAACAATTCCGCAAAGTCTTTTTGGGACAATAATACAAAAACAGTCGAAGGTGTGAAAGCCGCTAAGATTGTTTATGAAGAATCAATTAAACATCACATCTACATGCCGATTACAGCGGCTGTTTATCACATCATTTATGAGAATCAAGCTCCTTCAGATTTAGCCGTCAGTTTAATGCAAAAAGAGCTGAAGTCAGAGGAAGTATAGACAGGTTGTGTTTCTTGTATTTAAAAGGTGATAGTGATAAACTTTACTCAATGGAGGAATATAAAATGAATGAAATTTTAAATAAAAAAGGATTGGTTGATCTCGTTGCGGAAGCGAAAGAGATGAGCAAGAAACAAGCCGCTGAATTGGTTGACTTTGTGTTTGATACCGTTAAAAATGAGTTAGCTGAAGGAAATAAAGTTGATATTGCTGGATTCGGAAAATTTGAAGTAGCAGCACGTCCTGCACGTGAAGGCATCAATCCAAAGACATTGGAAAAAATCCATGTTGCGGCTTCTAAGGCTCCTAAATTCAAAGCAGCTAAGGCATTAAAAGATTCCGTTAAATAAAGATGGAGACCATTGTTTATTTAATTGCGATTGGGCTCACATTTTGGGCTCAATACAAAGTAAAAGGTGCTTATTCGCATTTCAGCACCGTACCCACAAACAATCGCTTGAATGGTGCCGCTGTTGCACGTCGCATTTTGGATTCTAAAGGATTATATGATGTGCCGGTTCAAATGAGCCAAAAAGGTGTATTAAGTGATCATTTCGATCCAAAAGCAAATACTGTGAATTTATCGCCCAAAGTATACAACGAGTCCAGCATTGCTTCGGTTGCGGTTGCAGCTCATGAAGTTGGCCATGCGATTCAATATGCAGAGCAATATTTATTTATTGGACTAAGAAACACATTACTTCCGATTGCCATCGTCTCCGGTCATTTGGGTTGGGTCGTGGCTTTCATTGGTTTGATTTCTGGTTTTGATGCCATATTCTATCTAGGATTGGCGATGCTTCTTGTGATTGCTGCGTTTCAGTTTGTTACCTTACCAATCGAGTTTGATGCTTCCAAGCGCGCTTTAGTCAATCTTGAAGAAGGTGGTTTTGTGGATTTAGATGAAAGAGCGGATGCCAAGTCGATGCTTAGTGCAGCCGCAATGACATACATTGCTGCTTTTGTCGCCACTCTTTTACAGATTTATCGACTCATATTAATGTCAAATCGTAGACGCTAAGATCCATTCGTGGATCTTTTTTTTTGCTCAATCAAAGTTTACTAATAGTTTAGCATTTAGTTTAGTGTACGCATAAGTGAACTATATTTAAAGTCTATTTGAATATTTTAGGAATATCGATCGATGAGCCGTATCAATAGGTATGGCTCATTTTCATATCAATGATTTAAATCAAACGCCTATCTATCAGATATGTAAATCAAACGATGCACATATCTTTGGCCTGAAAGAAGGACAGGTTCTTGTTCACCTCGACCCTGCATTTATGCAAAGAGATAATGGCCTTCTTGTCGGGATTGATCCAAGATTTAAGAATTTTTACATTGTCGATCAAGATCATCGGGTCGTTCAAAAACTTAATATCGAATGGAATGAGTGTAATTTTCAAGACTCTCCAATCCCAACAGAATCAGTTTCTAACAGTGAAACAAAGGTTCCGATATTCTGGCTAAGTTTTATTTTGGTGTTTTCAATCTTATTTATGCTCAAAAGGGGGATGCGATGCAAACGTTATTAAGATGGCTAAAGTATATCTTCATTATTTATACGCTTCATACTACTTTGATTCAAACAAATGCTTATGTTGATGTGACGGTTTCTAAAAAAGATCTATCTTTTGAAGTGTTAAGTATTGAAACAAGCCAAAATGAGCTCATCGTTAGAGGTTGGGCTTTTATTAGCTATAAACAACACTTCAATAACGCATCCGATCACACAACATATCTTGAATTCTTCAATATCAATGATCAGTTTAGGGCCCAAGCAAACTTAACGAATATATCTCAATCTCAAATGATGACTTATTTTGGATCCCCGACATGCTCGAGTAATTCAACTTTTCAGATGCCTGAAGTGTGTAATTATAGTTACGAACAAGTAGGCTTTGAGATGAAAGTACCTTTAGATCGATTCAAAGCAGGGGATAGCTATCAGACAAACATCAT
>JBLJAX010000250.1:0-2901 GCA_047637795.1 Erysipelotrichaceae bacterium
CCAAACCAGCTCGCGGTTGAAGATACATCTTGAAATCTTCACCTAGTAAAGGCTTGATCAATTGGATGATAGCCCTTGCTTTGGCAAGATCCACAATGCCTGTCGTATAACGTGGCGTATTTAACATGACTTGAAGGATGAAATCCTGAATGCCATGTTTTTTTGCCGTTCGAGCCGCAAGGACAGCGGATACGACATAGGTCACATCATCACTCCCTCTAAACGCAAAATGATGCGGGATATTGGGCTCAAAAGGCTTCTTTGTCTGTGCGATGTATTTCAAGGTTTCAAGATGTTCTTGAAGATTGCTCAAAAGATCATTGGGACCCCGACCATCCAATTGATTGAACCACCAGAAGGAAAGGGCATGCCAAGCGATGTTGATGCTGCGCTCATGAATCTTTGCTAACTCAGGTACATTTTTCGTTCCAGCATAAGTTCTTAAGAGAAGGGGTCGTGATGCTTCATAAAGCTCTTGATATTCAAGCTCGTTCTGAATTGGAACACCTCCCCCATTACTCAAACCCGTCCAATCCTCATTGAAATTGGATTGCGTCAACTGTGATGAACCGATTGAGACGATATCGAGATATCCCGCTTTAGACAACTGCTTACACCAATCCTTGAACAAATCCACCGCTTCTTTGCGATTGTGGAGATAGGGACCGACATGCACTCGGGTCAAGGGTAGATTCTGTGATTTTTGATGATGTTTGATGCGATCCACGATGCGATCATTTCGGGTTCCATAACCTTCATAACCTGCTTTTGGGATGGGTTTGAAACTGAGATAATCTCCACTCTCAATCAATTCATTCGCATAACGTTTTAGGTCTTCATCATAACGTGAGGATTCAATCAATTGCTTTGGGATTTCATCCTCATCCACACCCATTTTGATTAAACTATCACGAGGACTTTCAGAGCCGATGAAACATTTGACCAATGATTTATGTTCTTCTTCAATCAAGCGACAACTCTCGGGTAAGCCCGCAAAAAAGATAGTTTGAACCGATCCGCCATCATAGCTGAAACAATGTTCGGTTTTTAAGGCATGAACCAAATGTCCCATGATTGATTTGGCATCTTTAGGATCCAAGCGATACGAAACTCCTAAATGAGTGATGTCATGTTCCTTGATCCATGTGATGATACGATTTTTTTGAACACTGTGTTCAATTTCACGAAGCGCCAATGAAATACGCTCATCTCCCACCCATACCTCTTGTCCGCAGGCTTCAAGTTGACTTTTAATCGCATTGATGCCTAAGGTATGCGCGTCTAAGGAACTTTTAAGCAAGCCGTAACGTTTCATCGTGGACGATATTGGTCAAAGAACGCGGACACATCGTTGCGACCAATTTCACGAAAATCAATGCCATAAAGACTATTGGCGATATCCAGTACCAATTGGAGATATTTATGCGGTGTTCCTGCCATCTTCGCCAATTCCAACATCGGTACGATGCCGGTTGGAATATCCTCATAGATATACCGTGTGGTAATGTCCGTTGGTGAGCCGATTTCATCGTACTGACTTGTATTTTGTAGTGCGGAATAGAGATGGATGCCTTCACTGCCATACACATCGCTCAACCAATCTTTAGCATTTGGCATGGGGCAATTAAAGTAATTTGCCAAAGCGATGCGCTCTTTATCCAGTTTCTCTAAGAACTTCGCAATCATCGGTGTGATGCCATCTTTATAGTGTCTGTAATTCTCTTCGCATTCAATGCGTGCCAAGTTCATTAAGGCAGGGAAGGGATGGAAGATCATTCCAATATTGGATAAGGATGTATAGAGAACAGATTCTTCCATTTTAATCATGGAAAAGGAATGAATCAGTTCATCGTAGATGGTCTTGGAATGCTTTGGATTCAAGGCTGCCACATGCAATTTCTTTTTACGTGAAAAGATTTGACTGATGCCGGGACGGATCTTACGGGACGTCAATACGAAGGTATCGGTTTCACCAATCGGTAGATCAAGGTCGCAACCTGCATCTTTAAGATACTTATCAAACATGAAGGCACCCAAGGTACGTCCTGGATTGATGATGATCTTATGATGTGCTTTCAAATACGGTGCCATTTGATTGGCGATGTCTTGGTGTGCATGCGCTGGAATACAGACCATGATGATTTCAGATTTTTCCAAGGTCTCTTTCAAGCTTGAAGTCGCTGTAATATCCTCGACCATGGTATTGATCATGCCTTGAAGTTCGATACCACCATAAGCATTGATCTGATCGATGACCATCTTGGTTCGATTGTAAAGGACGGTTGGGTTACCGAGATACTGTAAATAAGCAGCCAAAGCTTGGCCACCATGTCCAGCTCCGATTACACAATAGTTTTTTGTGACACGTGTTGTCATAGTTTCTCCTCATTATTGTTTGTAAAAACTTCTAAACTTATGCATATTTTAACATTGAAGCAAGCCTCCTCTTGCCGTTGAGGTTGAGGTTTCGTCAAACGTTCACGTAGAACAACGATATTCCGAAAAGAAATAAGCAATTAATGTATAAAAATGTAAAGATATGAAAGTAAAGAATGCTATTTTCATTTGTTTTGGAATCAAGTACACTATAGAAAAAAGAGGTCCCACGATGCAAAATCCAACATTGATTCAATTATTTGATCAAATCAAATCCCGTAATCCATATGAAACTGAATTCCACAATGCTGTTGAAGAAGTCCTTCACAGCTTGGAACCCTTATTTGAAATCGAACCAAAATGGTTAACAAGTGGTGTGCTCGAACGCATCGTTGAACCGGAACGTTTCATTCATTTTCGCGTGAGTTGGGTGGATGATCGGGGTGTGGTTCGTGTGAATCGTGGCTTTCGAGTTCAATTCAACAGTGCATTGGGGCCTTATAAAGGAGGCTTGCGTTTTCATCC
>JBLJAX010000251.1:0-5501 GCA_047637795.1 Erysipelotrichaceae bacterium
TCAACCATCGAAGCGACCAACTTATGATTGATCACCACCGTTAGAATCAAAGGAAACAAGAATATTAAAAACCCATAGATATACCCCACCACAAAGGTCAATAAGGTCGTCCCAAACTGACTGAAGCCCATCGCATCCATCAATTCCTTAGGAAAGAGCTCCAACATCTTGGTTAAGGCTTCAATGTTCTCTGGATCAAACATCGAGATGATGATGGAATAATACATAAACATAACCGCCAATAGTAGAAACCATAGAAAACGATTCGTTTTGATATTGTATTTAAAGAGTGGCCAGATCATAGTGTTTCTCCTTTACCATAATAGGAAATAAAGATTTGTT
The DNA here is from genome assembly GCA_047637795.1 of Erysipelotrichaceae bacterium. Classification (GTDB taxonomy): domain Bacteria; phylum Bacillota_I; class Bacilli_A; order Erysipelotrichales; family Erysipelotrichaceae; genus UBA2212. Next base: position 343 of record JBLJAX010000251.1, read on the forward strand.
CCAAGGATTGATGAACCGAATCAAAACTCTCCACTTTGCATTGATGTAAGATATCTAACATCTGTTGGGTATTGTTTCTGAGTGTGATCTCCACTTGGTGACCATTGATTGCCTTCGCTTCAAGTTCCGACTTAAGCAATAAATCAATCGATGCTTGGTCCTTCAAACTCACGATATACTGCTTCTGCATGTTTTCTTTCAACTTACTGATTTGTTCAATCGCAACGATACGACCATCTTTGATGATCGCAACCCGTTCACAGGTGCGTTCAACTTCTTCAAACATGTGCGAAGACATCAAGATCGTCTTACCCTTTGCTTTTTGTTCAAGAATGAACTCAATAAAGCGCTTCTGCATCAAAGGATCCAAACCACTGGTTGGCTCATCCAAAATCAAGATATCCGGATCATGCATGAAGGCTGTGATCAAGGCAACCTTTTGTTTCATCCCTTTGGACATCTTACGTATTTTACGATCGCCTTCAAGCTCAAAACGCTCCATGAGTTCATGTCTTAAGGTCTTGTCGTGATGGCGATACAAAGCTTGCATGAAATCCATGAACTGGTGTCCAGTCATATCATCAAAAAATGCGATTTCGCCCGGTAAATAACCCAAATTCTTCTTAATCAAATGACTATCTTTACGGGTATCCAAACCATTGATGGTACAGACACCCTCATTCGCATTGGTAAATCCGAGGAGTTGACGGATGGTGGTCGTTTTCCCGGCCCCATTGGGACCTAAGAAGCCAAAAACTTCACCTTTTTTAACTTCAAATGAAACATCAAAGATGCCTTTACCACTGCTATAACGCTTGGTTAGGTGTTCTACTTTTATCATGATTCATCCCTTAACCTTTCACATTTTAGTGTATGCTTGTTTCATTTGAATGTAAATAAAAAGGGCTTTGCCCTTCTTAAAACATATCATTTTATATCCTCAAAGCCTTAGTATTTTGGTCGCGATCTTTTCCACAAAGGCTTGATCATGTTCCACAAAGATCATCGTGGGTTGATAGCTAAGAATCAAGTCTTCAATCTGGATACGCGAAAGCACGTCAATGAAATTCAAAGGTTCATCCCATAGATACAGATGAGCAGACTGAGATAAGGATTTCGCAATCAATACCTTCTTCTTTTGCCCTTCACTGTACTTTTCCATGGGGATATCAAACTGAATCCTTTCAAAATCCATCTTCCTCAAAATCGCTTTAAAGAGTGGCTCATGACAATCTTCAGCTCCAATATAACGATTCAAAGAACCACTTAGAAAGCTTGCGTCTTGTTCGACATACGATATCTTCAAGTCCTTATTTTGATAAATGATGCCTTCACTTTGATTTAAGCTACCCAGGATGAGGTTCAGGATCGTTGACTTCCCCGAACCATTAGGTCCAACGATCGCAAGCCGATCACCTTGATTCAGTGTTAGGCTTAAGTCTTGAAATATCTTTCGTTCATCATAGTGATCAGTGACCTTATCAAAGCTTATGATTTGATTTTGTCGATAGATGAGTGGATGAATCTTTAAAGCATCATTCTCATCCACATTCTTGAGCAAATCTTTCTTTTGATCTAAAGCCCTACTTTGTCTTAACTCGATCGTCTTGGATCGTTTCATCATCTTAGCCGACTTATGTCCAATATAACCCCGATCAAAGGTCTCACGCGCATTCACCTTGGTGTTGTGACTGCGATACTTGGATTTCTCCACATCATCCGACCATTCTGCGGTTCTAAGCATCGCCTCCTTCAAACGCTTGGCATCCTTCTTAAGCTTTTCGTTTTGTGATAATTCAAACTGATCCTCACGTTGTTTGTTCTCCCACCACGAGGCGAAATTCCCTTTCTGAACTTCAATGTCCGTTTTGTTTATCACTAAGATATGATCCACACAAGCATTGAGCAAAGTCCGATCATGGGACACCAAGATGAAGCCCTCTTTTACATTAAGGTACTTCGCCACTGCATCACGTGCTTCTTGGTCTAAATGATTGGTGGGTTCATCAATCAAAAGAAAAGCATGGGGTTTAAGGAATAAAGCTGCTAATAGCACTTTTGTTTGCTCACCTCCGCTCAATATATCAAACGTTTGATCCAGTACAGCTAAATTAACATTAAGCAGATTGAGTTCACGCTCAATCATCCATTGAGCTTGGTAATTGGATTGTTCCTCTAATATTTTGATTGTTTTGTCACTGCGACACTTCACTTCTAGGGGAAAATAGGTGAAATCAACCTGATGTCTGATTTCACCGGTAAACTCCAGTTCACCCAATAGACATCGTAGAAAGCTGGTTTTACCTCGACCGTTGCGTCCGATGAAGCCTAATTTCCACTGACTATCAATCTGAAAATGCACATGATCAAAAAGAGCTGTTTGAGCCCCTTCATGGGTATACGAAAAATTATGGATCTGTATTTGTGACATCTTGCCTCCGTTGTTTATTTATGATTTACGGATTGAATTACGCATCTTATCACATTCACTTTCAACCTTATTTTACAGATTGTCGCTAAATAAAGCAAAAGAGTCCAAAATGGACCCCTTATTCAAATACGACATGTTCCTTCTTGAGTTGACTCCGCTTCGACAAAATCTTATAAATACCATATCCAATCAACGCACCTACCGACAAGGCAAGAACCCCAACCATACGATTCATTGTACGGTCAATCGATACATTCATAAGCCCTAATACCAACTCCATCACAAACAAGGGGACAAACAAGGCAAGCACACGATTCAGATGCTTGATCTTTGATTCATTATCCGAGAACAAATCAAATGAACCAAGCCGTGTGGGTTTACGGAAGTAGACCCAACGCATAATAGACCCCACCATCTCAGCACCCGTTTCTTCCACAAAACGAATATAAGCTTCACTCTCTGCTTGTGTCGGCCAGTAATTGAGCAACTCAACCTTATAGTTATACACTTCGGGATTATCCAATTCAAAGGTATAGCGTAAGAACCCGACATCACACAACTGCATTCCCTTGCTTGAACACTGTTTCAACCATTGTTCTTCTTGTTCAAATTGCCAAGCCCAGAAGAGTTTATAAACATTCTTTTTCATTGCCCAAGGCCTCCATGATCATCGTTCCATTCTTAATCAGTTCATCCAGTCGTTTCATTTCACTGTGTAATGCATTGCAGCCTAAGTACGTAATCTTATAGTTCTTCTTACGATCCTCACCTTGCATGTTCAGAGCTTCGATCCAATCCTTGTCCAACAAGGTGTTGAGCGCTCCATACAAGGTTCCAGCAGCCAAACGGACTCTGCCCTTGGACATCTCTTCAACCTTCTGCATGATGCCATAACCATGCATGGGTTCAATCAGTGATAGTAAGATGTAATACACAGCTTCTGTTAAAGCAGCTTGTTCCATATTTCGTCTCCCGTTATATCGGTCACCGTTATAATAAAACGAAATAAATACAATGTCAATAAAAAACTTCACCCTACTTTAGGATAAAGTTCTAATACAGCTTCCCAAGATCGTTTGATCATTTGTCTCAACACATCCAAATCAATATCTTTCAGCTGATTCACGTAGATGCAAAGCTTACCACTGGTACACTTCCCTAAGCGTTTAAGCCATTCCTCACGCTCTTCATCAGGGAGGTAGAGATAGATGCTCAACTTAGCCTTACGCGGTGAGAATGCCACAATCGATGCGTCTCCTTCTAAACCGGAGTCATACGTATAATGATATTCCCCATAACCAATGATTGAATCTCCCCATAAAACCGAGGGATGCCCTGTAACCTCTTCAAATAAATCCACTAAGATTTCTCCATCTGCTTGACGCTTGGGATCTAAGCTCGCAAGATAATCTTCAAACTTTGCCTCTGTTTTACCGTATTTCATGTGAACTCCTTTTCATCATTAAACCATTACCACATAAACAAAAAAAGGCTTATGCCTTTTCATGGTTTAACAAAACCGTATCAATCACCACATCGTAATGCGGAAAACGTTGATAAATCGCAGATTTCAAGCTTTGTTTCAAATCATTCTGATCATGTTCCAAGAGAAGATCGGCGACCACAAGATCAAAGATGACCACAAAGATACCCTTTGCCTGAGCGATCCGGAAATGATCAATCTGAATATTCGCATCCACCGTTTCTACAATCGCCTTGATCTCCTGTTCAACACGACTTGTCTTGTGTTGATCGGTTGAAATCGGATCGATGTGGATCGTCAATGCAATGCCCATGGAAGATTCAATCTTCTTTTCCAACGCATCGATGATTCGATGTGCCTCGACAATATTCAAAGTATCCGAAAGCTCCACATGAACAGAACCTAAGATTCGTCCTGGTCCATAGTCATGAACTTGTAGATCGTGTATTTCTAGAATATTGATGTCTTCATTCAAAATCGTTTCCAACTCCGTAATGACGCCTGGTTCAGGATTGGAACCCAACAACACCCCTACCATATCCTTCGCCACATCAAAGCCTGAGTACATGATCATGAGTGCAATGATGATCCCCATGAACCCATCAATCGGTAAAGGGGTGATCAAAGCGATAAGCATGGAAAGAATCAGTAAACTTGTCGCCACCACATCACTTAAACTATCAAAGGCCGTTGCCTTATTGATGCTTGAATTCAGATAGGTATGAAGATAGCGATTATACATAAACATCCACAACTTGATCAAAACCGTAAAACCCATAAGCAATAACACCCAAGGATTGAAGTCAACCGGCTCCGGATTGATCACACGCGCATACGATTGTTTAAACAACTCAAAGCCAACCGTAAAGATAATGAACGCGACCCCTAATGAACCAATGTATTCAAAACGACCATGCCCATGCGGATGTTCAATATCAGCTGGACGATTGGCTAATTTCGCAGTCAAAATCGAAATGAGTGAAGAAGCGATATCAAACAGATTATTGAAGGCATCGGAAATAATTGCGATGCTGTTGATGGTAAAGCCTAAAAAGAGCTTGATCACAAAGATCAAGGCATTACATAGAATCCCTATCATTCCACTTAAAGAAATGATCTTTTCACGGACATGCTTATTTTCAATCGCATCACTGTTTTTCACAAAACGTTTAATCAAGAATTTTATCACACAGAACCCTCTTTACGATTATCTTTCATTACGAAGCCTAAAGTCAATGCCGCAGC
>JBLJAX010000252.1:0-2864 GCA_047637795.1 Erysipelotrichaceae bacterium
CAATGTTGGATGAAAGGATATGTTCCTTGCCATTGATAATAAAAGGACGTGCGATGACACTTTGAATTTTCGCTGTCAGCTCATCGAAGTACGCATCCTTACCTTTAACCAAGAGAACGAAACGATCACCACTTAAATGATATAAGGTATTTGTCTCATACAAGACACCTTTGATGCGCTTGGTCAAGACCTTGATGATGCGATCCCCTTCATCAAAACCATACAACATATTCACGCGTTTGAATTGATTGATATTGATCATGCATAAACGATACTGATGGCCATCACGACGCGCTAATAGAATTTTCAAATGCAACTTCAGATACTGAACATTGGGAAGACCTGTTAAACCATCGTAATAGGCATGTAACGTCAAAGCCTTGTTCTTTCGATAAATCAAGATGAACGCATAACTGAAAGCCCCAAACAAGAGTGCAATGCCAATCATAGTGAAATCCATCAAAAGGGTCATGAAATAATCATTCTCTTTTGTGGAATGTCCGATTAACAAAGTTCCCATGCGATCTTCATCTAAAAAGACCGGTACATAGATATCATAAACACTTTGATTTCCGTCTTGGTATTGTCCAAAACTATCGGAATCACTCAAATTCTGAACCAAGACCGGTTCACTGATAAGATGTCCGATCAACTGGGGTTCTGAACTGTGAATGATCCGTTGCACATTATTGATGAAACAGACATGTACGACCCCTTCGCTCTTCAACACATCCTTGAAAAGATTATTCATTTCAAACGCATCCAAGAAGTTCTGCACACGTACAGCCGATAAACCCAATTGAACGATCAGACTGTCATTCAGCTTGAAATACCCATATTTGTACATTTCTTTCGTCAAAAAGTTTGGACGAATGTCTTCGATATAATGTTTCGCATCTTTCGATACCAACAAACGGTTGACCGGATGCCCATCATAGGCTTCCCATCCCAACATGATATTGCTCGATGAAGAACGAACAACGGCATATTTATTGTAGATATTGATTTCATCCACATCCAAATCAAGCAGCAATTGTTTCAAATCCAAATTGATATTATTCTCAACTTCATCCGCAATGATCTGCCCCGATAGATTCAATTTATCCGCTAAGAGTTGATTGACCACATCATCCGCTAAAACCATCTTTGTCAAACTATTCGAATAGCCTTGAGCTAAATTAAAAGACAGCTTATGCAAGTCGTCCACGTAATGATCTTTGATTTGTCCAATGATGAAAAAGGTTAGAAATAGAAACGCTGAAACCACTGCAATGACTGGTACAACGTAATAGCGCATTTTTATGAGTTTCAACTGCATACGACACCACCTGATCTAAAACGTCTTCCTTATTGTCCTATATAAACTGCACACTAACAAGGACAACCATAAAAAAATCGACATCTTTCAGCCGATTTTTGATATCCTATTTAAGCTTTGATTTTTCCAGCGACGCTTAGTAAACGACGAACTTGGTGTTCAACCGCTGGACGTACATCTTCAATCATTTTACCATCTTGACCAATCGTGACGCTGGTACCGTATGGGTTACCACCCGCTAAACCAACTGACGCATCCGTATAGCCTGGTGTCACGACAATCGCACCCCAGTGATACATCGAAGTATAGAGACTTAGGATTGTGGCTTCTTGACCACCATGTGGATTTTGTGCAGAAGACATCGCACTGACAACCTTATTGACCGTCTTACCCGTAGCCCATAAACCACCTTGAATGTCTAAGAATTGTTTGAATTGCGAAGGTACATTACCGAAACGAGATGGGACAGAGAATAAGATCGCATCAGCCCAATCGAGATCATCCGAACTCGCGACTGGAATGTCTTTTGTCGCTTCTTGATTCGCCTTCCAGGGTGCTTGACCATCGATGACGGCTTGTGGTGCCAATTCCTGTACTTGACGTACGCGCACTTCTGCACCTAACTTCAACGCTTCCGCTTCAGCCCATTTTGCAAGCTGTACATTAGAACCGTAGGTACTGTAATAGATGACTGATAATTTCAAACTCATGATTATTTCTCCTTGTTACTTTTAGTAAGTAATTCAAGCATACAGGAGAAAACACTTAAGCTCAATCAATATGCTCACTTTTTGTAAGAATGAAAAAGCAAGCCTTTTTCGACTTGCCTATAGATTCTTATCCGCAAAAGCTTGGATGGATTCAAGCGCCTGATTCAACTCGATGCCCATCGTCGTCAACTGATAACGATGATCACTGTGTTCAATCAAACCTTCTTTCTCGAGTTCTTTCAAACGCTCAGTCAAAACCTTATCACTGCAGGTTTCTAAACACCGTGCCACTTCTGTGAAGCGCATCGGTTGGTCCAAAAGACAACGTAAAATTAAGCCGTTCCAGCGTTTGCCGAGCCAACCAAAGACACGTTCATATTTAGGACAAAGCTTGTAGTCTACTTTCATATTGTAAGTATAGCACAATCGAGTAAAAAGTGTACTGAGATGCACCAAGCAAGTTACACCCTAATTTTACATGTGAGCATCAGAAAGGAATAAATTAGAATAATATGGTAAATTAGCTCCAAGAGGACTCCACATGTTTCAAATCGCATTAGAACGCATTACCCATAAAAAAACGATTCTACAGACCCTTATTTTCTTTTCTGTTTTCATGGTCATCTATACATTGATTGATTCCAACAATCTCAGCTATACAATGATGGCTGAGCAATTTGGAACCTATTTGGTCGTCGTAAACATCTTTCTGAATATCTTGATGGCAAGCCTAAGTGCTTTGCTTCTAAGTTTAAGCACCATCATGGCTCAACTCAAAGGCAAAGAAAGCATGAGTTCGAATCTATCCTTCGTATCCGTCCTTTTTGGGGTTCTAA
>JBLJAX010000253.1:0-4630 GCA_047637795.1 Erysipelotrichaceae bacterium
TTTTATTTAGTTTGATCGCCTCAGCAGCTTGGCTTAGAAGTGTTTCATCGATGTTAGTTTCGTTGATGTGTAGAATCAAGGTGTTTTTCATATCGTTATCATTCTAACTTAATTTGCTTAAGCTGCCAAATTTTCTTGAAAACTTATAGGATTGTTCATAAAATAGAATCAAACAAGATCGTTCACCAATAAACAATCATGTAATCATGATTCATATATGGGAGGCCATTATGCATGAAGAGAAAATGATTTTTTCAGTGGATGATCTTTTTATTACGAAGACACCGTTATCATTCAAATCAGTCTGGCAAACAATACGAACATTTCCTGACTTCATAAAGAGGCAAAAATTCTTTTTATTGGCTTTTTTAATCATGTGGGCATTGCCTTATCTCTTTAGTTTCCTAAAGATTGAAGGGCTATGGTTGGATGTACTGAAGTTCATCACTGGGTCGCAAACAAGTCGTATCAAAATCGATGTTATATCTTTGATCGGTTCTGGTTTGGCTAAAGGCGTTATCTTAGCAACGATCATTCGTTTGTTTACAGTCAAATTTACCTTGAATTTTAATTTTCTGAAACCATGGTTGGGTTTATTCAAAATTAAGGACATCAAAACAATTGCTTACCTGATAATTGGACTTGGACTTGGTGTGCTTTTACACCGCTTACTCAGCATCAATGGTGAGATGATCAATAGTTTTGCGTCAATTCTGCTCGGTTTGGGGTTCATTAAGGGGATGGACTTCATTCAACGTCAAGTAAAACAAGGTTCAAACATTGGTATCTTGTTGGCTGTGTTCATTGGACAAATCAGCTCGATGAATTTACTAATGATAATGGGTATGATTTTAATTCTCTTGGGTAGCGTCTTGATGATTCAACAGAAATTCTTTAAGAAAGCAATTAAACTCGCTGTATTGATGCTTATGTTCATGCATCTTTTGGGATTGCCTATGACTGTAGAGGCGAGTCTGCCGGCTTATGAGGACTTAGGCATCGAAATCATACATCCTTCAGTGGTGCAGGTGTATGAGCCATATGAAATCATTATACGAATTACGAATCCTTTGTTTAAGAAACATGTTAACAGCATCAGTGTTTATCCAGAGAGTGGAGATACACGTCTGATAACATCGTCGATTCCGTATGATAAATACATGGTTAATTACCATGGTGAAGATGAGATTCGTTTTACTGTTCAAACGGATTTTCAGGGAAGTGATGAGAAGGTTTATAAACTTAGAATCGATTTATCTTATCATCATGATTTTCAAGAGAGTGGATCCTATACCGATCAGTTCATCGCTTTATTTGAAACAGAATATTATCAAACGACCTCAAGCGTGCAAATGGCTCTTCCTCAAAACTTGAGCTTTGATATTTCAGGAAACACACCCTATGTGGAAGATTATTCCGCTTCAGCAGTGGTCTATCACAGGGATAAAGTGAACATGAGCTTTTCTGAGCATCATATCTTTTACTTGAATCGAGACGCAGACATGTACGATGCGTTTGATTTTGAAACATATTTAGATGAGAATCGACCCGCTTATTCACGTGAAGCAGAGTATACATCCAGTGGTATGCAAGCTTTATCAGAAGCCATCAAACAACAATTCAATGTGGATGAAGGAGCATACATTACTTACATCAAACAAGAAGATGTATACAGTGGGATCCCGTCAGAACTGGTTTTGGGACGCTGTTGGGTCGTTGTTCAGTTTGCTTATAAAATTGAAAAAACATGGTATTTGCATACGGGTCAATATTGGGGTGGTAATTATGATGCGGGAACCGATGCCTTGGTTCAAGAGAAATTAGACTTACTCACAAACGTGTTGATGAGTACTCAAATCGTACCAACGACACAGAGCATGCCTGCTTATCCAATTGTATTGACGCATTATTACATTCCAGATACTGAATTGATCAGCGCAGGTGATGAAGAGAACACCAGCGGGGCAATTGACGAGTGGGTAGATGCGCCTGTGAGTGATCCAAACGGAGCAGGGGCTGTTGCGGTTGGAATCGCTAGCAGTTTAATTGCGATAGCGGCAGCAGGCTTGATGGTCAATGGTTCCAGTGAAGATTTTGATAAAAAGGATAAGCGTGAAAAAAGCTATCAATTGGTCATCAGCAAATCGATTGGAAACAAGCTCAGATGTGATCAAATCGCTACGTTCTATGCAGGTATTTATGAGCGTATCGTAGAAGAAGATGGATCAATCACGGAGGGTATGAATGCGGATTTATCTTCACTCATTGCGATTGATTCTCCGGATAAGTTTGTGACGTTCTCAGATTCAAGCATCATTGATAATCAAAAAGCTGTGAACTTCATGCCGAAAAGTAATGACGATGGTAAGCGGCCTCAGGATGATTTTACGATTCGCTGTCGCATTCAAACAGGACAAGGATCGCATTCGGAGTCCATCGTATTTGCATTGGTGGATGACCCCTATATTTCCTTACAGCGTGAAAAGTTCTATGTATTGAATGCATCTGCCAGCAAGAAGACATATCCGATTGGAATGATGGATTTCATGCGTCCTGTTACAAAAACATCCGTCAAAGCGATGCACTCGGATGTGCCCTTTAATATCGAAGTCATTAAGGAAAAGGATGGATATCAATTAAAAATTCAAGAAACTGGATCAAGACCTCAGCAGGTCGATCATTTCTTTGACAGCTACACCTGTGAGATTGAAGCCAGCAATGATAAAGAAAAGGCGCGGAATGTGTTTGATGTGGTGGTCTGTCATGAAGCGGTGCTACCCGATTTCTTAGGGAAAGCAGAAGAAATTCGAGCTTATCGCGTCAATCAAGAGAATGATGAGATGGAGACCACTGAGTTCAGTGTTCGCATCGGTGTTTGGAATAACAAAGAAGAAAGCTTGGATTTTGTTAAACCAAATGATGTGGAAATCACATTTGAAGACAAAAACAAGGTTTTTGAATTGATTGGGATTGATATGAACGTAAATCCAGATGTGGACTTTGATGATAAGATCAACTATATTGTACAAGCCAAAGTCAATCTACCTGCACTAAAGAATATCGAAGGGAAAATGCGATTGAAGGCAAGCCATCAGGATCGAAGTTTTGAATCCCAGATTGCCATAGAACTGGTGCCAGATGTCTTGCAATACCACGCGAATTTTGAAAAGGAATATCAAGCGGCTAAGCGTGTCATTGAAGTGTATATGGCTGAACGTTTCCGTGAACGCAAACTCGAAGAGTTGGAGAAGGCGCGCTTAAACTTAGGCTTGAATGATCTCAAACTCTTTAGACAGAAATGCTGGTCGATTGCGGAACAATCCATCCTTCAGGACGCTCAGTTGTATCTCAAAGATGCGGCTTGGTATGATGAAGCCATTGCGACCGCAGAGCTCTTGGTCTATATTGGCGACATTGCCTTTGATTTGGCACTCGCTCCTGTGGGTGGCCCGATCGCAGGTTTCTTGGCTTCCAATGTTAAGAATGGGTTCATTGAAATCGTCTCCAACGTGATTGAACATCCAAATAAAACCACCTATGATATTACCTATGAGTTCGTCATGAAGCGGTTTGAACAAACCGTTGGATCCGCGGATGGTTTGATAGAGATGCCAAAAGCGAATGAAAGCAAGAAGTTGATCATTTGGTTGACCTGTTATGTTCTTTATCGGATTGGATTCCATTGGACTTTTGATAAAGATGACAGTGGCAATGGCATTGGCATTAGTTTGTCGATCGAACGTGGAGTTTTGGATTTTGTTGGTAAGGGTGCAGGTGCGCTTTTGGGTGACTTCCTTGAGAAAGCGGGTAAGGGCAGATGGCCTGAAAAATACAGTGTCACATCAAAGGACCAAGCATTAGTCAATGAAAAGGTATCTCAAGCTGCGAAAGCAGGTTTGGATGCCCTGGATTCGGCTGCTGAGAAAGCGGATGATGTATTGGGAGATGTTGTCAATCGCTTACTCGCATACATCAATCAGTTAAAAGCCTAGTGAAGGTGACTTAAACAGTCGCCTTTTTAATTTATAAACTTAAGTATTTGGTAATCATTTAGAGTAAATGGTATCGTCCATGGTACAATTTAACTAACAAATTGAAAGGATATAGACATGATCAAAAAAATGATGACAGGCTTTCCTGAAGGCTTCTTATGGGGTGGCGCAACCGCTGCCAATCAGTTGGAAGGGGGCTTTGAAGAAGGTGGAAAAGGTTTTTCTTCTGCGGACTTCGCTAAACACGATGAGGACAAGCAAAAGAACTTAATGAATCTCTTCATGGGCACATCCCGTGAAGCATTACTAAAAGCAATGAATGATAAAGATGGGAATTATCCAAAGCGTCGTGGGATTGATTTCTATCATCGTTATAAAGAAGACATCGCTCTGTTTGCGGAAATGGGTTTTAAGACCTTTAGACTTTCCATCGCATGGCCTCGTATCTTCCCAAATGGGGATGAGTTGGAGCCCAATGAAGAAGGTTTGAAGTTCTATGATGATGTCTTGGATGAGTGTTTGAAATATAACATTGAACCTTTAGTCACCATTTCGCATTATGAATTTCCAGTCGGATTGTCTTTCAAACACAATGGGTGGTTAGGGCGTGAAACGATTGAACACTTTGAGCGTTACTG
>JBLJAX010000254.1:0-10927 GCA_047637795.1 Erysipelotrichaceae bacterium
AAGTTCAGAAGCCAAGTTTTAGTGTCATCTTAGCAATTTGTTTTGGTGTCATGGGTACAGGCTTTCTTACGCTACAAGAAGGACTAAGTTTGCGCTTGGGGGATATTCTTTTAGTGGGAAGTGCTTGGATGTTTGCTTTGCATATCATCTTCTTGGGACGCTTGGCACGTTTCAATGATGCTATGTCTGTATCAGTGGTTCAATCGTATACCATGAGTCTCTTTGGGTTTATCCTTTCATTCTTTTTAAATCAATCGATTCCCAGTGGTGGCTATATCTACGTAGCCTATGCTGGGTTCATGAGCAGTGGATTGGCTTTTCTTTTACAACTCTATGGGCAGAAACATGTCAAGCCGACGGCGGCGGGTTTGTTTCTGACGATGGAAGCCTTATTTGGAAGTTTAGGGGCAATCATTTTGTTAAATGAACCCTTTACGATAAATATTTTTATTGGAGGCAGTTTAATGGTTCTTGCGGTTGTGACGATCGAATTGGGACCGAAGCTGTTTCCCCGTATTAAGGGAGGATAGTAATGGATTCTTATGTAACGCTCACCAATATTCTTGACCAACGCAGAGGGAACCCGCATTGTGAATTCAATGGGTTTCTCGAAGATTATGCCGCTCTATTACCAGAACATCATCCGCATTTAAGTTTGTTTAAGAAAATTCTTGAGAAAGATTGTGATTACAGAGTTCTTGTCCATTATCGTTTCGATATCAATCATAACTTGATCTCTAATCAAATCATTCGTTACAAAGACATTCAAAAAATCCCGGACCATCAATTCGATTTACCGTATTTGATTTATGGTAAGAATCCGGAGGGAGAGCTTTGTGGCTTGATTCTAATGGATGGGGATGCGTCGTCTTATCTGCTAGCGAAGGGATATTTCTTGGCACTAACGGAACAAGGTTCAGTCCTTGAAACGATGAAGAATCAATGTGTATCCTGCTATATCGATCATCCTAATCTATTCAATGCGATTGATAAGCTCTACACCGATAAAACAAAAGCGGGAGCTGTTCAACGGATGTTGGATTCTGATGTCTTTGGTTCTTATGAAGATCTGCTTGCGAAAGTTTACCAAACAGCGAGTCAAATTCAAGAAGACGTCAAGGTTGCGGTCTTGACGAATCCCAAACGTGAAGCAGTGATCTATCCTGCGGTTGTGAAGTGGTTTTTATTGAAGAAGATGCTTTATGTTCACACCATGATGAATCGAACTTTGCTTCAAGGTGAATGTGAAAATGATATTCGTAGGCAACGTCACATTGCCAAACTGAATTCCGATCATGTTCAATTCTTGATGTACAGTGAAATGTGGCGGATGTAGTTTAACTAGAATATGAACACTCATACAAGCTATGAGTGTTTTTGTTTAAGCAATAATAGGTCTTATTATGATTATTAGTACATAAATGAGCTTTTATTTGCCTATCGATTAACGGCTGTGTAATAATATAAACATTTATGGAGGCCTTATGAACAGTGACTTTTTTCAATCCATTATCAATAATGTCGCCATCTTACTCGTGCTTGCGCTATTGAATCAATTGCGCCATCAGTATTTTAAGAAGACCGGTAAAAGCGCTTATATCGAAGGATTCATCGCTGGTTTGATTGGCGTTGCGATCATGATCAATCCCTTGGTTTTTAGAACGGGCTTGGTCTTTGATACACGATCGATTTTATTAAGTCTTCTAACCTTGTTCTTCCCAATGCCGACAGCCTTGATTGCGGCTGGAATCACACTCATTTATCGCATCATCATGGGTGGCGTTGGGATGTTTACTGGAATCTTGGTCATTGTCGTCGTAACAGGTTTTGGTTATCTGTGGCGTCGTTTTGTCTTTGAGAAATCCTTTATGAACCGTGCAACGGAACTTTATGTTTTTGGTGTGCTGGTTCATTTTTTAATGATCTTGTGTATGTTTACCTTACCCTATGATTTGGCTGTGGATACTGTGAGCTCATTAGGCTCGAGTATCTTGCTTATTTATCCAATTGGGACTTTGATCTTAGGTCTGCTATTTTATCAGATTCGTGATATTGACGAATCGACAGCTCGCGTCTATGAAAATGAAGCGGTCTATCGGGGGATCTTTGAAAACAGTCGTGCCGTCATGTTGTTGATTGATCCAGAGAATGGAAAGATTGTGGATGCGAACAATGCAGCCTTGAACTTTTATGGGTATCCTAAAGAAACCCTTTTGAATATGAAGATCAATCAAATCAATACCTTAAGTGAAGACGAAATAAAAGAAGAAATGCGACGTTCGATGCGCTCTGAGAAAAACTACTTTGAATTCAAACACCGTAGAGCCAATGGTTTGATTGCGGATGTGGAAGTCCACTCTGGCGATGTGATGATCAAAGGGAAACCACTCTTGTATTCCATCATTCATGATGTGTCTCAAAAAGTGAGTTTTCAGAATGCGGTAGAAGAACGCGACCGCTTGTTAAGAGCCATGCTCAATCATTCACCTTATGCCATCTTTCTCATTGTGGATTTTGAGTTCAGATATTTAAATCAACCCGCAATCAAACTGTTTGGAGTGGAGCATCCTGATCAGATTCTAACGCATTCTGCTTTTGAGTATGTCAGCCCAAGTTTTCATGATCAAGTACGTGATCGACTAACACGTCTAATCAAAGACAAAGGTGCCCTCGAACCAACGGAATTGGTCTATTTGAATCGTGACGGGACTGCTTTTGAAGTTGAAGTCCTCTCTGTTTACTATGAATATGATGGCGTTGTAGGAACACTCGCATTCGCACGGGATATCACTGAACAAAAGAAGGCGCAAGCAGTGCGCTTTGAGCTTGAGCAGCGTTCTCAGCAACAACAAAAACTGGAATCCATTGGTCTTCTTGCAGGGGGTGTTGCCCATGAGATTAACAATCCAATCCAAGGCATCATGAATTATGCGGAATTGATGTTGGAGGGTAGTGAAGATCCTAAGCTAAAGGAATACGCATCTGAAATTATCTTTGAGTCCAAACGTGTCTCTGAAATTGTTCGTAATCTCCTTCAATTCTCACGCATGGATAAACAATCACACAGCTCAGCGCGTATTGAAGATATCATCAATCGTACCTTATCCTTGGTTAATACCATCTTCCGTAAAGATAACATCAAAATCACAGTCGATATCGAAGAAGATCTTCCATCGATCCAATGTCGTTCCCAACAACTCCAACAAGTCTTGATGAATCTATTAACCAATGCGCGTGATGCGATTCATGAGGATGTGGAGCATGATGATTCAGATAAGCACATTCGTATTTCAGCGCATCGCCAAACACATCATCTTCGTGCGTATCTTGTAATGAGCGTTGCGGATAATGGCGTCGGCTTCCAAGATGATGTGAAGGAGAAAATATTCCAACCCTTCTTCTCGACTAAGTCCAAAGACAAGGGTACGGGTTTAGGCTTATCCATTTCATACGGAATTGTTAAAGATCATGATGGCTTTATTGAAGTGGTCAATGAAAAAGGCAATACGCGCTTTGATGTCTTTCTACCCGTGAAAGGAGATTCCTAATGGCTAAAATCCTCTTGGTTGATGATGAACGTTCAATTCGCATCACCTTATCGGCGTTTCTTGAAAAGGAAAAACATGAAGTCATTGCCGCATCCAATGTGGAAGAGGCATTATTGATACTTGAAAAGGAAGCTTTTGATCTGATCATTTCAGATGTGATCATGAGTGGGAAGTCTGGTTTGGATCTCTTGAAAAGTGTTCGCGACAATGGCTTGGACACACCGCTCATCATCATGACCGGTGAACCGACTGTGGAAACAGCCGTAATGGGTATTCAGTACCAAGCATCAGATTACTTAAGCAAACCTGTGGAGCGTAAAGAGTTTCTCCGTGTCGTACATCGCGTTTTAAACATCAAAGAACTCTTAGATGAGAAGAAACAACTGCAAATTGAAAACGAGCATTATCAAAAAAATTTAGAAGCGTTGATCGAACAACGAACAGCCGCATTGCTTGAGGCGAGCGCAGGTGTCGTGAGTCTTTTGGCGAAGGTTATTGAATATCGTGATCCCTATACGGCGGGTCACCAACGGCGTGTTGGTAATCTTGCGGCGGAGATTGCACTGAATATGGGACTGAGTGTGAAACAAGTCGAAGATGTGCGCATCATTGGCTATGTTCATGATGTGGGGAAAATTGTTGTGCCATCTGAAATACTCTCCAAACCGGGTCGTATCTCCGATGTCGAGATGGCGCTCATCAAAGAGCACGCCCAAGCAGGCTATGAGATGATCATGGAAGCAGGCTTACCAAGAGAATTCGCATTGGCGGTTGGTCAGCACCATGAACGCTATAACGGTTCAGGGTATCCGAATAAACTCAGTCACAAAGATATTTTGCTTGAAGCTAAGATTTTGGTTGTGGCAGATGTGGTGGAAGCGATGATCTCCCACCGACCGTATCGACCGGCTCGTACTTTGGAAACTGCCATTCAAGAAATTGAGCAAAATAAAGGGATCCTTTATGATCCCGAAGTGGTGGATGCATGCATGCGACTGCTAAGACAAAAAGATTATGTTGTGGATGATACGTCGCATAAGGTGCAGATCACACGTGAAGAATACAACTAAACAAGCTTCGGCTTGTTTTAATTTTCAAGCATCACCCCAGCTGTATAACCCGTCGAGAAGGCAACGGTCATGTTGTAGCCACCGGTGAGTGAGTTCACATCCAAGGCTTCACCACAGACGGATAGCCAAGGAACCAATTTTGAACGCATCGTTTTTGGGTCGATTTCTTTAAGTGAAACACCGCCACTGGTCACAAAGGCGGTTGTGAAGCCACGTGTCCCGTGAAGTTCAAGCTTGAATTGTTTGATGGAGACGACATCTAAAGATGCACGTGTCTTGAGTACTTGCAGGAGTCGTTTAGGGATGCCATAAAAGAGTAAAACATCTTCGATTGGTTTTGATTTGATCTGTGCTTCAAGTTCTTCACGTTTTACCTGAGGGAGAAAATCAATCGATACAGTAACCTTATTCCCCTCTTTGAACGCATCATTCAGATAACTGCTGGTTTGGAGTGCTGCAGGACCCGAAAGACCGAAATGTGTAAACAAAAGGTCATGCGTCACTTGAATGATTTTTTTATCATTCACATACGCTGTCATTGAAATGTCCTTGAAGGATAAGCCTTGAAGTTCTTTCGTTTGGATGATGGATGCATTACTGACCAAAGGCACTTCAGATGGTTTTAATGGCGTGATGGTGTGCCCGCATTGCTTTAAAAGTTCAAAGCTTTGACCATTGGATCCGGTTTGGGGATAGGTGGCACCCCCTGTCGCAAAGATCAGATGATCGAATGTGAAAGCACCCTTGTTTGTCTTTACTTGTTTTTTCTTCACATCGATGGAACTGACTCGTGTGGATAATTGAACTTGTACTCCCAATTGTCTAAGTTCATGCTCAAGAACATTTACGACATCTTCAGCTTTATCACTGGTGGGGAAGATGCGTTGATGGTCCTCTTCTTTAAGTTTAAGTTTACGATCTGTAAAGAAACGCATAATGGCATGCGGATCCATGTTATTCAAACTACTGAAAAGGAAACGTCCATTACGTGGCGTGTGTTTGATGATTTCTTCTGGAGTGACATTGGCAGTCAAGTTACAGCGTCCACCCCCTGTTAAGCGTAGTTTCTCACCTAAACGAGGATTGCCTTCAATGAGCATGACGGTGTAGCTGGGATTGAATGTCTTGCATGCGATGGCCGCCATACATCCGGCTGGGCCACCTCCGATGATGAGGATTTGTTTCATGGTTTACTTTCTATGATTTTCTCAGTTTGATAGAGTATTTCGATCTGACCGCGGGTGATTTCTTGAAGATGAGGTATAAAGTCCATATTTTGTGTTAAGAGCGTCAAGGTCACATCGGTATCGAATTGTTTACGAATGACTTCTTTAGGATTGAATGAATAAAGGATGGTATCAGCGTATTGGATGGGAAAGCAGACTTGACTTTCCACCCTCTGAACAAGCGGATTCAATTGCGCATTTGCCAGTGCTTCCGCAACGGAACTGTTGTAGGCACGCGTCAACCCGCCTGCCCCAAGCTGTATGCCGCCATAATAGCGGATAACCAAAGCCAAGACATCAATCACATCTTGCTTGCGTAAGACTTCCAACATGGGGAGTCCAGCCGTTCCACTGGGTTCGCCATCGTCGTTGGAGCGTTCATGGTTTTCAATGCGAAAAGCTGAACAAATATGCGTTGCTTTAGGATGACGTTTATGTGCATCCTTAAGAACAACTTGGATCTCTTCAAGCGTGAAGACACGATGAAGCTCGGTAATGAACTCGGATTTCTTCAAGATTATCGTATGGCTTATGTTACAATTTAGGCGTACAGGCATAGCCTAAGTTTAGCCTAAAAAACCATTTAATAAAAGTGAGGACTTTATGATCAAACGATACGCCAGACCCCAAATGACGCAATACTGGAGTGATCAAGCCAAATATGAGGCATGGTTGGCTGTGGAGCTCGCAGTTTGTGAAGTATACCATGAAGAAGGCATGATTACAGAGGATGAGATGCAGGCTTTACGTAAAGCCAGCTTTGAGATCGCACGCATCGAAGCCATCGAACAAGAAACACGGCATGATGTGGTCGCATTCACACGAGCTGTCAGTGAAAGCTTAGGGGATGAGAAACGTTGGATCCACTATGGTTTGACGTCAACGGATGTGGTGGATACCGCTTTAGGTGTTGTGTTTAAACAGGTCAATGCTTTGCTTAAGGAAGATATTTTGAAATTGAGAGCGGTCTTGGTTAAGAAAGCCAATCAATATAAACATACGGTGTGCATGGGAAGAACCCATGGTGTGCATGCGGAAATCACCAGCTTCGGCTTGAAATATGCGTTGTGGGTGGATGAGTTGGATCGTCAACTTCACCGTTTCGAAGATGCCTGCCAAGGCATTGAAGTGGGTAAGATCAGTGGAGCGGTTGGGAACTGTTTGATCACAGGGACGACCCTACAAGACAAGGTTACAGAACGTTTAGGTCTACAAACCTCTAAAATATCGACACAGGTTTTACAACGCGATCGTCATGCTTATTATTTAAGTGTTATCGCTCTGATTGGTTCGACCTTAGAAAAGATCAGTGTTGAATTCAGACATCTTCAAAGAACAGAAGTACGTGAAGTGGAAGAAGGCTTTGGATCTAAACAAAAGGGATCCAGTGCGATGCCGCATAAGCGTAATCCCATCTCGTTTGAAAATATCAGTGGCTTATCACGTGTCTTAAGAGGCTTTATGATGACGTCCTTTGAAGACATTGCGCTATGGCATGAACGTGATATCTCGCATTCATCGGTTGAACGCATCATTTTTCCAGATGCGACGGTTCTTTTGGACTACATGCTCAATCGGATGACAGGTTTGATTGAGAATCTACAGGTCTTTGAAGAAAACATGTTAAAGAACATCGAGCTCACGCACGGGGTCATCTATGCCCAACGTGTCATGAGTTATTTGATCGAACATAAAGCATTTAGTCGTGAAGTGGCCTATGATTTGGTTCAACCTCTGGCGATGCAGGCATGGCAGAAGAGCCAAGACTTTAAACCTCTTTTAATGGATAATGAAGCCATTCGTAAGGTCATGCGTTTAGCTGAAATCGATCAGTGTTTTACATTGGATTACTATCTTAAAGAAGTCGATGCGATCTATGCAAGAGTAGGTCTATAGGAGGCGTTATGCAAGATGTCTTGATCCTCGCTGCTGGGGAAGGTTCAAAGTTTTGGCCTTACCAATCCACACGCAATAAAGTGATGTTTCCACTGGGGAATAAAGCTTTGATTCAACACACGGTTGAAGCGTGTTTAGCTGCAGGGGTAAACAAGATTGTTATTGTGGTGAAGCATCATGTGGAACCTTTGATTGCCTTATTTCGAAATATTCCGAACGTTGAATTCGTTCAAGTCAATGAGACAAAGGGGACAGCACATTCTTTCGTCTTGGGGATGGAAGCGTGTCAGGATGACGTCACGGTTTTATATGGGGATGTCTTTATACCTAAGGAAGGATTGATAAAGTTCTTACAAAATTATGAAGCCAACACCATTGCACTCAATCCGTTAAAAGAAGATCCACGCAATGTGATTGCCTGTGAAGTTAAAGAAAAATCCATTGTAAGCTTTGGTGCGCATCAACGTGGGAATGCGATGACACATGTGGCCTGCGGTTTTCATGCCCATCGGAGTTGGGTATTCTATGCGAAGACCAATCCGAATCGTTTCAGTGATTTGAAGGTAGGGGTGGGGTCTCCTTTTGAGTCTTATCTAGAAGAATCCATCAATGAGATGATCAAACAAAAGATTGAGTTTAAACCTTATTTGATCAACGGAAATATTTATGACTTTGATAAACCTTGGCATGCGTTGCATGCGAATGCGCAGTATGCCGTAGAACAATGTTCAGCTTTAACAGAAAACAACTTAGGGGAAAATGCAAGTATCCACGAAAGTGCACGTATTGAAGGCTTTGTGCAATTGGGTAAGAATAGTCGTATCGGACACAATGTTTGGGTTCGAGGGAATGTGATCATTGGTGAGAACACGATTGTTGATCAAGGCGTCATTCTTGAAGGAAACCTCATGATTGGGGACAATTGCAGTATATTGAATCATGCCAAGGTTCATGGCGGTTCAATCATTGGGCCTAATAATAAACTGGACCAAGGATTTGAGTACTTAGGTGGTGTCACACTCAATCATGTATATATGGTGCATTATGGTGAATACTACGGCTGTATCGGCGAACACAGTGATTTGGGTGCGGGAACGACTTGTGGGACCTTACGCTTTGATGATGGTTTGACAACACACAGCGTAAAAGGACGTAAAGAAACCCCGCTCCAATTTTCCAATGCGAGTTATTTAGGCGATTATACACGCACCGGTGTGGGGGCGATTTTGATGCCTGGGGTTAAAATAGGTGCGTATAGTGTTGTGGGCAGTGGTGTCATCTTGAGTAAGGATGTGCCGGATAAACGTTTGATTTATGTCAAACAAGAGTTGGTAGAAACGGAATGGGGTCCGGATAAATATGGGTGGTAGGAAAGGAGCAGTATGCGTAAAGTAGAAATTGGTTTAAGTGTCTATCCTGATTTTTATCGCTTTGAAGTGATTGAGAAACAGCTGCGTTTAGCGAAGGAATTGGGGTATACACGTGTTTTCACCTCAATCCAATTGGGAAATCTTGGTTTTGAGAATGCGGTTGAAAGTACAAATACAGATTTCATCAAACTCTTTAAACTGTGTCGTGAACTGGGCATCAAGAGTCATGTGGATTTGAATGCGGAAGTGTTTGAACAGCTTGGAGCGAAGTTGGATGATTTGAAGCCTTTAGTCGATATGAACATCGATGTCATTCGTTTGGATGGAGGGTTTGTGGATGAGGAAATCGTTCAATTGACCAATAATCCATATGGACTGATCATTGAAGATAATGCATCGTATCCAGATGTCTTGTGGGATCGCGTCGATCAAATCAAAGCGAAAGGGAATATTGCGAATTATCGTGCTTGTCATAATTTTTATCCACGCAATGAAACAGGTTTGGATTTTGATGATGCGGTTGGGACAGCTGAAATCTTTGATGACTTGGAAGTGGGTTGTGGTGCGTTCATCACATCACAGAGTTCACCACGTGACTTAAATCCAAGTGGACAAGGCATTCCTACTATTGAGGAACATCGCTTTCTTCCACCTGAAATCGCCTTTAGTGAATTACGCAATACCGGTGTCTTTGACATGATCCTCTTTGGGGATGGGTTACCCAGTGAAGCCGATTTAAGAGCCGTAAGTGCGATCGCAATGAAGGATTATGTGGAAATTGAAGCGTGGTTGGACAAAGATCTCCCAGCAGACCAACACAAACTCCTCTCAGAGACGATTCTCTGGTCGCGTCCAGATCAACCTAAGCTTTTATTACGTGCGACCCAGACCCGTAAAAAGGTATCTGTGCCCGTCAATCGATGCTTGGCAAGGCCTTATTTAGCCATTACTTTGGATAATGTTTTATCCAATCGCTATGAGGCTGAAGTGCAGATCATGTTTGAGGATCTAGGTCCTTCACAGGTCGCCAATGTGGTGGGGCAGGTCAAGCCTACTTGTAAACGCCTATTGAATCAAGTAAAATATAAACAGTATCCATTCAAAATAAAGGAGCAAACATGGAAGGTCTAGAACTCGTAAGTTTTCAAATCATAGCAGCAGCAGGATCTGCTCGTTCATCGTATGTCGAAGCGTTACAAGCTGCCAAAGCTGGTAATTATGAAGAAGCAGAAGAAATGATCAAGCAAGGGGATGACGCTTTCGTTGAAGCTCACCATGTCCATGCGGAACTCATTCAGAAGTTCGCAATGGGAGAAGAAATCGGTGCAAACATCTTGTTGATTCATGCGGAAGACCAAGTCATGAGTGCTGAAGTTTTGAAGATCATGGCAACAGAATTCATTGAATTGTATAAGAAATTGGATAAATAAAAGGCGAGAGCCTTTTTATTTTGGTGTACAATAAAACTATGAAAGAACACATGGAACAATTGCTTACTGAAAAGCCGAATTCAAACAGTTTGAATCTCGATCAGAAAAACGCCCTAGAAATCGTTCAATTAATGAACGAAGAAGACAAGAAAGTCGCGCTAGCAGTTGAGGCTCAACTCCCCAACATTGCCAAAGCTGTGGACATGATTGTGGGGCAATTAGAGATGAAAGGAAGAGTCATCTATTTTGGAGCTGGAACCAGTGGTCGTTTAGGTTTCTTGGATGCTTCGGAGTGTCCGCCAACCTTCTCCACAACCGACGAATTCATCGCTTTGATTGCTGGGGGCGAACGCGCCATCAAGAGTGCGGTTGAAGGGGCAGAAGATT
>JBLJAX010000255.1:0-4005 GCA_047637795.1 Erysipelotrichaceae bacterium
GAATGGCAATAAAGCCTCTCCTCTTGAACGTGTTCCTTCAGGAAAAATCAAAAGTGATCTCCCCTCTTTTAACATTCGTGTTGCTTGACGCAACATCGCCACGTTCTGCTCAAAATTGCTGCGATCAAAGGTGATGAATTCAATCAGCTTCCCCCAGGTCTTGACCACGGGGATCTTGAGGTTTTCTTTTTTGGATATGAAGCTGTGTGTGAATGGACTCGATGCCATGATCAAAATCGGGTCAAAGCTTCCTTGATGATTGGACACTAAATAATACGCTTCCTTTTGATCGATCTTGGGTGAAATGATGACTTCAAGCTCAATTCCCATGGCCTTGAGTAAACTTCGACACGCTTTTTGGAGACTGCGGAAGCGGGTATCGAAATCCGCATGGCGCACCTTAAACGATTGAAGATAAAGGATGGGAAAGGACACAAGGAGCACCAACCACTGAAACGGATTCATTAAGCGCCTACCTTGAACATCAATTCACCGGTACACACCACTTTTCCCTCAACACTTGCCTCCGCATGTGCAAAACCGATGGTTCCTCGTTGTTTCGTGAGCGTGACTTTAAGAATCAACACATCTCCAGGACGCACGATTTGCTTGAAGCGCACTTGATCGATGCCAGCGAAATAAGCAATCTGACCTTTGAATGCTTCTTGAGACAAGAGCAAAACCGCTCCTGTTTGAGCCAGTGCTTCCACAATCAAAACACCCGGCATGACCGCAAGGCTGGGGAAATGGCCTTGAAAGAAAGGTTCATTGATGCTTACGGCTTTACGTGCCACAATCGTTCCGTCTTCTTCAATCGCATCCACTTGATCAATCAATAAAAAGGGATAGCGATGTGGAATGATCGCTTTGATTTGTTCGATGTTATAAAGCATGTTCATACTTCCTTAGAATAATCGAGGCATTGTGTCCACCAAAGCCCAATGAATTGGACATGACCACATCGACCTTAGTGTTTCTTGATTCTCCGACAACACAATCCAAGTCACATTCCGCATCCTGAGCACTTGTATTCAATGTTTGTGGGATAAAGTCATTCTGTATGGCTTTGACAGCGATGATGGCCTCAACCGCACCACTGGCCCCTAAAAGATGACCTGTGAAGGATTTCGTGGAAGACATCGCCAGTTTATAGGCATGGTCTTTGAAGGCAAGCTTGACGGCTTTGGTTTCCGTCTTGTCATTCAAAGCTGTACTTGTTCCATGTGCGTTGATGTAATCAACCGCTTCAGGCTTTAGATTCGCATCATCTAAGGCATTGATCATGGCTTGAGCACCCCCAGAACCATCTTCAATCGGAGCTGTGATGTGGTGTGCATCACAACTACTTCCATAGCCCACCATTTCCGCAAGGATGTTCGCATTCCGTTTTAAGGCATGTTCCAGCTCTTCAAGAACCAAAACCCCTGCTCCTTCACCCATGACGAAACCACTGCGTTTTTCATCAAATGGAATGCTTGCATTATGCTTATCATCACCCATATGTAAGGCACGCATGACCATGAAGCCTGCGATCCCTAAAGGTGTGATGGCAGCTTCACTTCCCCCTGCCAACATCACATCTTGATAACCATCCCGAATCTTATGAAAGGCTTCCCCAATCGCATTGGTTCCTGCTGCACACGCTGTTACGACCGACGAACACAAACCCTTGGCTTGGACATCAATCGCAACCTGACCTGCCGCAAGATTGATCAAGGTCATTGGGATGAAATATGGTGAAATCCGACTCGGACCGCGATCATTAAGATTCTGTTTTGCATTTTCCAGCGAAGCCAAGCCTCCGATACCAGAGCCGATGATGACGCCGAATCGATCTCGATTCAATTCATGATCCACAAGACCTGCATCTGCCATGGCTTGTTTCGCCGCAACCCGTGCAAACATCGTGAAACGATCATTGAACTGAACTTCACGCTTGGTGAAATAAGCATCCACATCCAAATCTTTTACTTCAGCCGCCAACTTCACTTTGTACTCACTTGTATCAAAAGCTTGGATGGAATCGATTCCACACACATTGTTCTGAATCGAGTTCCACATGCTTTGTACATCATTCCCAATGGGATTGACGGTTCCCATACCCGTTATTACGACACGTCTTTTCATCACATCACCATTCCGCCATCGACTTGGATGACTTGTCCATTGATATAATTCGCTTGTTCACTTGCTAGAAACAGTGCACAGTGTGCCACATCTTCCACTTTGCCAAAACGTCCTACTGGTATCTGTTTTAGAATCGTTGAGCGAACTTCTTCACTTAAAACTTCGGTCATCGGTGTTTCAATAAACCCTGGCGCAATCGCATTGACGGTTATATTACGACTAGCGACTTCTTTTGCCAATGACTTGGTCAAGCCAATGATCCCCGCTTTGCTTGCGGCATAATTCGCTTGTCCTAGATTTCCAATCAAACCAATAACAGAACTCATATTAATGATACGTCCCTGACGAGCTTTGAACATGTATCTGAGGACAGCTTTCGAACAGTTGAATGCACCCTTTAAATTAATCCGGATGACATCATCGAAATCTGCTTCCGACATCCTTAGAACCAAACCATCTCGCGTGATGCCTGAATTATTAATAAGGACATCAATCCGTCCAAAGGTTTCCACTACCTTCTTGATGTTGGTTTCTACATCCGCACTGTTCGATACGTCAAAGCCCAACACCAAGGTTTGAACGCCCAATCCTTTGCATTGTTCAGACAAAGCCAAAGCACTGGTTTCATTCTTACTGTAATTGATCACCACATCATAACCTTGTTTCGCAAAATCAAGCACAATCTGTTGACCAATACCACCGGTTGCGCCGGTAACGATACATACGGGATTACCCATGGAGAACTCCTTTCAAGGCTTCAATGCCCTTGACATCACTAACCGTAATTACTTTTGCCTCTGGAATGGTCTGTTTGACCAACTTATCCAAAGTACTCTTCGGACTGATTTCTACAAACAGCTCAACGCCCATCGCTTGCATCTGTTCGATCGTTTTAACCCACTGCACAGAACTGTGAATCTGATGTGTCAAAGCATTCACGATATCCGTTTCTACTTCACCACTCACATTGAATAGAACTGGAACGTGTGGCTCTTGAATGGATACACTTTGTAAGATGGTGTTTAAGTGTAGACTTGCATCCTTTAAAAGTGAAGTATGAAACGCGCCAGATACATTAAGTGGCAGTACCCGTATCGAAGCTTCTTTCAAACGTTTAACTGCCAAATCAAGAATGGCTTTCTGCCCACTGATCACGGTTTGACTTGGACTGTTGTAATTCGCAATCTCGAGAACTTCATTGAGCTCAATTTGACACACTGATACAATCTTTTGAATCGTTTGTAGATCTGAACTTAACACTGCAGCCATACCACTCGTATACGCTGGTAAAGCTTCTTGCATCAAACGACCTCGCTTAACAACCACTTCGATCGCTTGATCCACTTCAAGTGCCTTCGCATAACACAAAGCACTGTACTCTCCTAAACTCAAACCTGCACACACATCCGCAAGGATGCCCTCACTCCGCAGCGCTTCAGCGATGGCGAGTGAAGTGATCAATAAAGAAGGCTGTGTATATTGTGTCTGATTCAAACGTTCCTGAGGTCCGTTGAAACAGACATCTTTGACATCAAAATCACAGTTCGCTAAATCAAAAATTCTTTTTGCGCTTGGATAATTGTCATACACATCCTGTCCCATACCAACAATTTGGGAACCCTGACCTCCAAATATGAATCCGATTTTCATAACGAAACCACACTCGGAAAGAGCTCATCAATCAACTCTTTTACTGAAACGATCTTTTCAATACGATAACCATTGGTTCCGGTGAAAATCAAACCGTCTTGGACATTGCCTTTAACCGCATGAATCAAAGCTTCAGTGATGCAATAAGGCGTCGTAGCTGGATTGCAGGGTTTTAAACAATTCACACAACGTTTGACCTTAACCTTCTCATCACGCATCAAGGTATCC
>JBLJAX010000256.1:0-5358 GCA_047637795.1 Erysipelotrichaceae bacterium
CACAAATTATGAGAGAATCACTGAAATACACGACGAAAAGAAATCGACGCATTCGATTTTATTCTATTAAAAGATGATTCGAAAAATGGCTACCTCATTTTCGAAAAATCAAAGTCAATATTATGGGTTTCCAGTGTAAAAATGATCCGAACAAGTTTCTTAGCGACGTGGGATAAAGCGACACGATGCACTTTACCTTCTTGACGTTTCTTCTTATAGAAATCGTAAAGTACAGGGTTATGAAGTAAAGACGATTCTGAGACATTCATGAGTGTCTGTCGTAGAAAGGAAGAGCCATGCTTGACCATATGGCCTTTAAACTCTGAGCTGCCTGATTGATGACGCGAGGGCTCCAAACCAGCGAAAGCAAGGATTTGATCGGGGTTCTCGAAGCGATTGATGATTCCAATTTCCGCATAGATTGAAGCGGCTGAGAAGAGACCAATGCCTGGAATGGATTGAATATGAGACGCTACTTGGGCAAACTCCATTTCAATTAAGTGACTTACTTCATCAATCTGAGTTTGTATAAAATCATGATGCTTAAGGAGTAGTTCTAATTGAAAGCTAAGAATATCATCTTCATTTCCAACCGTAGATTTGGCCAGTTCACGTAAATGATTGAACTGCGCATACGAGAGTGTCCTTCTCAATTTAGCTCGCATCTTATTGTAGGAATCAAGATTCATGCGCGCCATCTTGGAAGGAATCGTGTAGTTCATTAGAAGATATAAAGCGGTTTTAGATTTAAGCGAATGCTTGAAAAAAGGCTTAAATTCAGGGAATATGAGATCCAGCTTATTGGTCATTTGAACCAATTGGAGAGATCTCAGCTTAATCAGTTCATCTCGTTGCCGACTTAATGATTTCAAATTTCTGATGTGATAAGATTTCGATGGATAGGGTTTGAAATCAACGGTGGAAAGAAATAAAGCAATAAGCTGTGCATCCACTTTATCGGTTTTGGTTCTCCTAAGGGTGGTAGCTGTGGAGAATCGTCTAATTAGAATGGGGTTGAATTCCATATAGGAGTAATTCATTTCTTCTAAATAGATCTTGAGATTCATGCCGTAATGACCGGTAGCCTCAAGCCCTATCCTTAAAGATTGAGACGAATCGAGTGTGCTTAGAATCTCGTTTAAAAAAGAAAAACCCGACCGATCATTAGAGAAAGAGAAGGCTTCTCGAATGACTTCGCCATCATGGTTCATGATGAAACAGTCGTGTTTATATTTGGCAATATCAATGCCAACCAAAAATGTCATAATGACACCTCCATTTTCTGCACTGTATGTTTATTACCACATTAAGTTTCCATTGATGTATTCACGCTAATTATCAAACGTCAAAGCGTTAATCAACTTATTAACATTACAAAAGAACCGTGGTAGGAATCACCTCGCAACAGTCAAGGCTGTAAAAAAATGAAACAAATCCACAGTGCAACATAAGCATATCGTATTGGCCGTACAATATGCTTAATACTATTCTAGGTCAGAAAGGATTTTATCGAATTACTGACCTAATTCGATAATACGTGTAAAAATGGCAAAATTAACAGATCAGATTATTTTTAATAAAAGCTTCAATGTGGAGTTCAAAGGGTATTCAACCTTAGAAGTGGATACATTTTTGGATCAGGCGATTCTGGATTATCAGTATTTTCAATTTGAAATAAAGAAGATGCAGGAAAGTCTGCAATTTTTGCAACAACAGAACGCTGTGCTTCAAGCACGTTTGATTGAAGCGGAGGGTCGACTGGATCTGTACCAAAACAATCAGGAGAGTGTACCTTTGAGTCAATCCGATCTCCTGAAAAGACTTGCTAAATTGGAGCAAGAAGTTTATCATAAGTAATTGCATCGAAGGCAATCGCTGGTCGTAAGATTAGAGGAAAGTCCATGCTCGCACCTTCTGCGATGAAGGTAGTGTTTATGCTAAATGAAAAAATAAATTTAGGCAGGCAACTGACGGCAGAGTCAATCCTAAGGCGCAAGCTATGGAAGCGCTCTTGAAAGTGCCACAGTGACGTAGTCTTTCGGGAAACGGAAAGAGTGGAACGCGGTAAACCCCATAAGCGAGAAACCCAAATTTGGTAGGGGAACTTCAAAGACCGAATTGAAGGTCGATGAGGACAGCAATGTAGATAGATGATTGCCCCTGGAAACAGGACAGAACATGGCTTACACGGTGCATAAAATTGAAAATGGGAGACAACTTCCATTTTTTTTATACATTTGTTTTTTAGTGGTATAATAACAAAAGTAGGAGTTGAGCATGCAAAAAATTGGTCTAAAACTTAAGGAAAGAAGAGAAGAATTAGGATTCACTTTAAGACAGATGAGCGATAAGACACGTGTTCCAATCGGTAAGCTTGAAGCCATCGAAGCCGGTGACTTGAAGCGTTTGGAAAATGATTTGTCTTATGTTCGTTTTTATGTGCGTTATTACTGTAATGCCTTACATATCGACTTTGAAGAAGTGCGTGAGGACTTGGATGAAAGTTTAGATGAGTATTCAAATACGACGAAAATGATGAAAATATCGGAAGTCAATGAAGTGTCCGAACGGATTCAAGAGCGTGCGATGAGTTTGAATCGCTCGAAACAAAAGAAATGGGATGTTTCGTTGATTACGTTTGTGGCTTCTGTGCTTGTTTTGATCATCACCTTGATCTTGGTTTTTATCTTTTTGATTTTGCCGAATCTCAATCAAGCTAAAGATCCGGTTCTCGTGAATCCACAGATACCGGAACCGATTGAACCTTTACCAAATACACCGGATGAGACACCGGTCGTCGAGGATCAGATTTTAGCAATCAATCAAATCGATTCATTGAATTATGAAATCATTGGGTTTGATGAGAACGAAGAGTTGAGCTTGATTCTGAATTTTGGATCGAATGCGTATGTTCGCATCACCGTCAATGGCGATTCGGCTGTCAATCTTCCAAGCAAACTCTATAATGTTGGGTCGACCTTGGATTTCAAGTTCACGGCAAGTGCGGACACGACATTGGAAATTTACATCGGTTGGATGAATGGCAATACGATGTTTTTAAATGATTTGAGTATTCCTTTGAATGCGGAAATCGCAGCTCGAAATGGTTCAGTCACATTGACATTCAAATGTGTAGGAGGAGATGCATGAATCTACCCAATCGATTGACTTTGATTCGTTTGTTGTTTATTCCGGTCATTGTGTTCTTCGCAACATTTCCGTTCGCACAATTCAATATTGTTTTTGGTTATGTCAAAATTGAGTTTATCAGTCTTCCTGTGGTCAACTTGATCATTCTAGCTCTATTCACCTTGGCGAGTATCACAGATTTTCTAGATGGTTATCTTGCACGTAAGAACAATCAAGTCACCACATTTGGCAAGTTTGTGGATCCGATTGCGGATAAGCTTTTAGTCAATACGGTATTCATCTTATTTGCCTATCAAGGCGTCGTGCCTGTCATTGCGGTGTTGAT
Source organism: Erysipelotrichaceae bacterium (assembly GCA_047637795.1). Lineage (GTDB taxonomy): Bacteria > Bacillota_I > Bacilli_A > Erysipelotrichales > Erysipelotrichaceae > UBA2212. Next base: position 3,476 of record JBLJAX010000256.1, read on the forward strand.
TCTAATTTGGCGCGATACGGTTGTTGAAGGCATTCGTATGATTGCGGCTCGAAATGGCGTGACAATTGCGGCAGCATTCTTAGGTAAAGTGAAGACGGTAGCTCAGATGCTGACGATTATTCTTTATCTTGCAGGGAATCTGCCATTTGAATTGGTTCAACTCCCGATTCATGAATTGATGTTGTGGTTCACGGTGATCATCTCTGTTTTGAGTGGTGTATCTTACTTTGTTCAAGCCAAGGACATGATTCTGGAATCCATGTGATGAAGGCATTGGTTGAACTTCTTGTTGAAAAGCGATTGAGTATCAGTACTTGTGAAAGTTTCACAGCGGGTTTGTTTGCGTATGAATTAGGCAAGATTTCGGGTGTCTCTGAGGTTTATAAAGGTTCAGTGATTGCTTATCAATCAGAGATCAAGCATACGCTGCTTGGTATTGATTCAACGATTCTGGACACCTATGGTGTTGTGAGTCGTGAAGTTGCACAACAGATGGCACAAAGCGGTCAACGCATGTTTGTGAGTGACATCTGCATATCCTTCACGGGGAATGCAGGACCCAATGTGCTTGAAGGAAAAGACTGTGGTTTATGGTTTGCTTGCATTCGATATCGAGACCAACAGTTTGATTTTGAATTTCTCGATGTGATGGATCGAAATGCTTTGCAAGTGCATGCGGTTCATACGATGACGTCTAAGTTAGTTGAAATTATTAGGGATATGCCAAACTAAAGCATATTTAAAAGAAGAGGAACCTATGGAAAATAAAAAAGATATTTTATTGGAAGATGCTTTAAAGCAGATTCAAAAACAGTATGGAAAAGGTGCGGTCATGCGTTTAGGCGATCGTGCAAATGTTGAAATCGATTCCATCAGCAGTGGATCGATCGCAATCGATTATGCTTTGGGTGTGGGTGGTTATCCTAAGGGACGTATCGTTGAAATCTATGGTCCGGAGTCGAGTGGTAAGACTACTTTGGCTTTGCATGCGATTGCGGAAGTACAGAAAAAGGGTGGCAAAGCAGCGTTTATTGATGCGGAAAATGCCATTGATCCCATGTATGCCAAAGCTTTGGGTGTCAATATTGAAGATTTGATTTTGTCACAACCCGATAGTGGTGAACAGGCATTGGAAATCACAGAGATGTTGATCAAGAGTGGAGCGATCGATTTGATTGTCATTGACTCGGTTGCGGCTTTGGTTCCTCAAGCTGAATTGGATGGTGAAATGTCCGATGCCCATATGGGTCTACAGGCACGTTTGATGTCCAAAGCGATGCGTAAATTGGCTGGGGTCATGAACCGCAGTGATTGTACGGCAATCTTCATCAATCAATTGCGTGAGAAGATTGGGGTCATGTTTGGCAATCCAGAGACAACAACAGGTGGTAAGGCACTTAAGTTCTACGCCTCAATTCGCGTCGATGTCCGTAAGAGCGAAGCCATCAAATCGGGAACCGATATCATTGGCAATAAAGTCAATGTTAAAATCGTAAAGAATAAAGTTGCGCCACCATTTAAGGTCGCAACCGTAGACATCATGTATGGCAAAGGCATCTCACGAATTGGCGAATTGATTGAATTGGCTGTCGATCGTGAAATCATTCAAAAAGCTGGGGCTTGGTTCTCATACAATGGTGAAAAGATTGGCCAAGGTAAAGAAGCAGCACGTGCATTCTTGCAAGCAAATCCAGTAATTTGCAATACGATTGAAGTAGAATTAAAAGAAAAGCTCTTCGCGAAGGTTGAAGAAGCGGGTGAAGAAGGACGTTAGAGTCCTTTTTTGTTGAGAAATGTTCAGAAATTAAGTATGATTATAAGTAGAGTTATCAAAACTCTAAGCTGGAGGAAAAATATGCGAGATTTACCATACTTTTTCGTCT
>JBLJAX010000257.1:0-2310 GCA_047637795.1 Erysipelotrichaceae bacterium
GTATTTGACACGAGATCCGTATTCTTTAAAGAGAATCGTGGCGAACTCGACAAAGGCATCCATGGTTCTGGGATTTGTCCAACCACCGACTTTGTCCAATTCGTTTTGGGGAGATCGAAGTGATACATCGTAACGATTGGTTCGATACCATATTTTAGACATTCATCAATTAAGTTACTGTAGAATTCAACACCTTTAGGATTCACTTCACCTGAACCATTGGGCAAGATACGTGTCCAAGCGATGGAGAAACGATAGGCTTTCAAGCCCAGATCCGCAAATAATGCGACGTCTTCTTTATAATGATGATAATGATCTGAACATACATTGAAGTTAGGGGTACCTGGAAAAGGTTCCTTAACATCTTGAACGGATAAGCCTTTTCCGTCTTCGTTGTAGGCGCCTTCAACTTGATAAGCACTTGTGGAAGCGCCCCATAAGAAATTCTTTGGTAATGACATTTTTTCCTCCTTGAGATGATTTAATTATATCAAACAAATCAAAGCTACATGATTTATACGCATGAAAGTATGGTGACAAACATAAAGCGATTTTTCAATCGCTTTATGTTGTTATAGATAATTACCAACTACCAGGACACAAGCCTCAATGGACACAAGCCCTAAATCCTTTGCCTCTTCCAAGAGTTCGGTGCTGATCGTACCCGGTTGGAGCCAGATGTACTTAATGCCCAATTGAGCGATCGAATTGAGATATTCAATACCAACCGTAGGGTTTACTACAAACACGACCAAATCAGGAACGACTGGACATTTCTCTAAAGACTCGTAGACTTCTTCTCCAAATAGTTTAGGATAATTGGGGTTGATCGGATAAGCATTTTTCTTAAGGGTGCGGATTTTGCGAACGATTTTATTCGCATAAGAATCACTATCCTTATTAACACCTAAAACCGCAATGTTTTGGCTTTGTGCCAATATTTTCTTAGGATCACTCATTGTACTCACCTCATGCTATTATTGTATCGAAGAAGGATGGCTTTGCATAGTGTTATACAATTGACAAACATGAACAGCTTTCGTTATTATATGTCCAACCTAAAGGAGGTTAATATGGCAAAAATTTGTATCGTTACCGATTCATCTGTTTCTTTGTATCCTAATGAAGCAAAACAGCTCGGCATTGAAATCGCGCCTTTATCGGTCATCATCGATAATGTGGAATTCAAAGATTTATTGAATATCAGTCCGTTGGATGTCGTCGAAGCCATCAAAGCTAAGAAAGATCTAAAGACATCCCAACCAAATATTGGATTCTTAGATGAAATGATGGAGCGTCTCAAAGCAGAAAACTACGATGCGATCTTGGTTTTCTCCATCGCAAGTTATCTTTCAGGGACATACTCGGCATTCCGCTTGGCGGCGGATACGCATGGTTTGACCAATGTTCACCTCGTTGACAGTCGCTCAGCAGCAGCACCAATTCGACACGTCGCAATCAAAGCACGTGAAATGGCAGATCGTGGGGAAAGCGTTGAAACGATCTTAGCATTTGCGGATAAAGTCTTTAAAGACAGTGTGACTTATATCTTACCTGAGAACATTGAGCAGTTGGTTCGTGGGGGTCGTGTCAAAGGTGCGGTCGCTGCTTTAATCAATTTATTGAAGGTTAAATTGGGTTTACTCATCAACTACAACTCCTCAACGATTGAAAAATTCGATACGGCACGCACTGAAGTGAAGTTGTTCGCCAATGTCATCGATACGATGATCAAACACGGTGTGACGGCTAAGTCGCATAAGATTTACTTCCCAGAGTGCGAGGCAAAAGAAAGAATCGAAGTCTTCAATAAGATCCTTCAAGAAAAGATGCCAAATATCGATACGGAAATCATTGTGTTACCAGCAGGCATTGCCGTGCATGTGGGTATCGGAGCCTTTGGAATTCAAGCAGTTTTAAAGGATTAGCAATTGTTTATTCAACCTCTCAGTGATAACATAAACACAAGAGAGGTTTTTTTATGAAAGTTGCGGTTGTGACAGATAGCTCGTGTGGAATAAAACAACTCAATATCGAAATGGAAGGCTTGTACATACTTCCATTGCAGATAACCGACGGTGTGAATAACTATTTAGAAGGTGAAACGATTACCAACGACCAGTGCTATCAAATGATGTTCATGGGGAAACACATGAAGTCGGCACAACCTTCTTTAGGGCGGATTGAAGAACTCTTCACCAAGCTCAAAGAAAACTACGATCAAAACCTAGGGATTCCTTTGGGAAGGGGCTTATCGGGCACCTTGGAATAGATGACAACTGTAGCGAAAAGCTTAGACATTCCCTTCAG
>JBLJAX010000258.1:0-2245 GCA_047637795.1 Erysipelotrichaceae bacterium
ATAAAAAAGGTGATTATTCAAATCACCTCATCGTGTGCAAACATTTACATTGCCTCTAAACATCTAAAATCTTATTTTGCGAATACAACCAAGGTATAGGGATTGATCGTTGCATTTTGAACCATGACCCCGTCAATCAAACCTGCTTCATTGGCAATTACTTTAACAAATGCTGGAAAGCTTTCATAATAAATCTGATTGGTTGGGTTGATGTAGATCCAAATTTCTTCATAGGGCTTCGATCGCTCACATCTGTAATTGATCACCAACATCCCATCCCATTCACGGAAACTCACACGTTGCTCAATTAACTCAGGATCGTTCAAACGCAATATCGGAAGCATCTTCCTGAGTTGAATCATATCCTTCGTATAATTGAACACATCCAGATAACGTTCTTTACGTGTCCAGTCCAACTGATTGATGTTGTCAGGGCTACGATAGGTGTTGTGTAAGCCATTCTTTGTTCTACAGAATTCCTGACCACTGTGGATAAACGGAATGCCTTGTGCCAATAAGGTCACACTTAACAAAAGTTTTTGACGTTTGATACGGACATCACGATTATCTTCTTTATTGCTCTCTTTGAGTTTATCCCAAACCGTGTGATTATCATGACATTCGATGTAGTTGATCGACTTATCCGGACGATCGAACAAACGCGTACGATTGGCAACGGCCGTTCCCAACATGCACGCTTTCATTGCTTCAATGTAATTGGTATCGCCAAGACAATATCCTTTAACATTGATTTCCTCATGGGATGTTTTACCTTTGACATGTTCACGGAAGAAATCATTGAAATGACCAATATTAGGCATCAAATGTTGATTGTAGCGATTGGCTTTTAGATGTTCTGGTAAAGAAGTTGGCATGTTCCAGCCTTCACCATAGACCATGGTATCAGCTTTGATTGAACGACAAAGTGCTTCGACTTCATTCATCGTATCCACATCCAAAACACCCATCAAGTCAAAGCGGAATCCATCCACATCATAGTGGGTCATCCAATGTTTGACGCTGTCTTTGATGAACTTACGCGCCATCAAACGATTCGAGTCCACATCATTGCCGCAGAAGGATCCATTCGATAATTGACCCGATTGTGATCGTCTAAAGAAGTAATAAGGAACTACTTTCTCAAACGAACTGGCTTCCATATCATACATATGGTTGTAAACCACATCCATGTTCACACGGATGCCTTGTTTATGGAAGGCTTCAACCATTTTACGTGCTTCCTCAATCCGTCCGATTGGATCATCTGGATTCGAGCTAAAGCTTCCTTCAGGCACATTGTATTGCATCGGGTCATAACCCCAGTTATAAAATAAAGATACATTGTGTTCATCCACGGTCGCAAAATCATACATCGGCATAATCTGGACATGAGTGATCCCGAGTTCCTTAATGTGATCGATACCAGTTGATACACCGTTTAAGGTTTTCGTTCCTGTTTCCGTCAAACCTAGGAATTGTCCGCGATGATTGATATTGGATTCCGGCTGTAATGTGAAGTCACGGATACTCAATTCATAGATGATCGCATCTGTTGCTTGCTTTAAAACAGGAAGTTTATAGCTTTGTTGGGCCTCGATTTGATCAAAATCAATCACAACCGAGCGTTGATGATTCACGGTTGAACCCGTCGCATAAGGATCCGTTGTGGTCGTCCAATTCCCATTAACCAACACATGATACAAGTAACTCAAACCATGCGCATTGTAACTAAGATGATAGGTGAAGACACCTTTTTCTTGACGACTGAGTTCAATGACCAAGGGTCCCTTCTTCTCAAAGATTTCGATGACGACGCGTGTAGCGGTAGGTGCCCATAAAGCAAAGTAGGTTCTGCCTGCTTGAATCGTAGCCCCTAAGTCATCCCCATCATAAAAGAATTCTTCATCAAAACGTTGGGTCTTTGTGATCAAGCTGTACTGAAGTACGACAAATAGACCATGTTCTTCTAAAAGGTCATAGCGTTTGCCAATCTCAATGATGTCTTCAACCCCTAGGGTATATTTAAAAAAGTCATTCCCGGATTGCTCATAATTAAAAATAGAGCACTTGGTTAATTTTCCATTTTCATCTCTAAGGTAGAAGACGTCACTTCGTCCTTGATAAAACTCTTTGGACAAATACGCCGTAATGATGCCATAGTCATCCAGATGTGCCTCAAAACGATTTACTTTTCGCATAATACTTCACTTCCTTCTATACGATTATACTCGATTTTCACAAGCTT
>JBLJAX010000259.1:0-2248 GCA_047637795.1 Erysipelotrichaceae bacterium
GCACAATTCGTGCATAATTGAATTAAAGAAGTTAAGATAATTAACAAAAAGGGAGTATCTATGGACATCAAACGTATTGTCATCTATTCATTCTTATTTGTTTTGATATCGGCTTTGGCAAGCCAAGGTTTCACCCAAGTTGGGCTTTTAGTTCCACTTGCTTTGACCTTCGCCTATTTCACAGCCATCTTTATTTACGCGCAAATTCTTAAAAACAACTCGATCGTGGATATCGGTTGGGGAATGGGCTTTGTCATTGGGAGTTGGGTCACCTTATTGACGACCGAAAACCCAACATTGCTTTCCTATCTTGTGGTCGCTTTCATCACAGTTTGGGGTGTTCGTTTATCGGTTCGTTTATTCAAACGCAATTGGGGTAAACCTGAAGATTTCCGCTATGCTCAGTGGCGTCAAGAGTGGGGCAAGAATGTCGTGATCACGGCTTTCTTCAGAGTCTTTATGATTCAAGGTTTGATTAATTTCATTGTCGGTTCTGCAGCGTATTCCACCATTCGTTACAATACATTTAGTGGAGGAATCGACAGCATTTTCGTTTATGGAGGTTTATTGATTGCTTTGATTGGTTTGTATTTTGAAGTCGTTGGCGATGAACAGTTGCGCAGGAACATTGAAGAAAACAAACGTAAAGGAACCAAGTCTTTGATTCAGACAGGCTTATGGTCGATCACGCGTCACCCGAACTATTTCGGTGAAATCTTGATTTGGGTCGGTCTCTACTTGGTTGGATTTACCTTGTTAATCACACAAGCCGTACATCCTCTCTATTATGGGCTATTGGTCATCTCTCCACTTTTGATGAGTACGGTATTGATCAAAATCTCAACACCTTTGTTGGAAAAGAACATGGAAAAGTATGCGGGTTGGGACGAATATGCAAAGCGTGTCCCAATGATCTTTCCTAAATTGAAGAAGTAATGCATGAAGCTTGATCGATGTTGGTCAAGCTTTTTTAGAGACAATATTTGATACAAATGTATCTATAAGGTATACTTATAACATAAGGGGGTACCATGAATCGACTGTACGATAAATTCAATGAAGTGGTTCGGGTCGTGTTGCCCTTTATCCTCTTTGTCCTCTTCTTCAATTTTACACTGGTTCCATTGGGTTCTTCATTATTGGGTGCCTTTTTATTAAGCTCTATTTTCATCATCGTGGGTTTGACTTTCTTCTTGTTGGGTGTTGATTTAGGCATCACACCGATGGGTAATCAAATCGGTCCTTTGTTGGGTAAAACAAAAAAACTATGGAGTCTTGTCCTATTGGCCTTTATCATCGGTTTCTTTATCTCCTACGCAGAACCAGCTTTACTCGTTATGTCCATTCAAGTGGAAGAATTGAGTCTAGGGTTGCTAAGTGCAATTGTTTTGAACATCAGTGTCTCTATTGGGATTGGCGTTATGGTTGTGATGGGTTTCATACGGATCTTCTATAATCTACCCCTGTATAAAATCCTTTTCTTAAGTTATGCATTGGTGTTTCTCATGGCACTCAGCGCAACGCCGCAGATGTTGGCGATCGCATTCGATGCCTCGGGTGTGACCACAGGTGTTTTGGCGGTTCCTTTTCTTCTCTCCTTATCGATGGGCGTAACCAGTCGACGCAAAGACAGTAAGGCATCTGAGAAAGATAGTTTTGGAATGATTGCGATTGCGTCCGTCGGGGCGATTCTTTCCGTATTGTTTTTGAATCTTGTGTACAATCCAAGTTTCACTTCCATTCAAAGTCTACCTGAGTTTGAACAAAACAATAACGTATTCCAACGTTTCTTAAATATCTTCTCACCAGTTGGAAAAGAGAGCCTTCAATCCATGGCACCCTTGTTTGTCATATTTTTGGTGGTGGCATTTATAAACAACTTATTTAAATCAAAACAATTCAAACGAATCAGTTTTGGGTTTATCTATGCACTTTTGGGTTTGTTTTTGTTTTTGGTAGGCATTAACTCTAGTTTCATTGAGGTTGGACGCTTGTTGGGGTCTGAGTTGATTTCGAAATTCAGCGCAAGCTGGGTGGTCTTGATTGGTTTCGTGTTGGGTGTCGTAACCATTTTGGCAGAACCTGCCGTTGCGATCTTGACCCAACAAATCGAAGAGGTCACCTCGGGCTATATCCGTCGTAAGGCAGTCAATGCGTCTTTAGCGATCGGAGTTGGCTTAGCAATAGCACTATCGGTCTTGCGTGTTGTCGTATCAGAAATACAGCTGTGGCATTATCTCTTACCAGG
>JBLJAX010000260.1:0-2922 GCA_047637795.1 Erysipelotrichaceae bacterium
GTCCTTTGCTTGCGAACTGATCAACGTTTCGAGTTCATGTACTCTATCAAAATTATAAGTCGAGCATTGAATCAAATCAACATCAATCAATGCCACATGACACATCAACTCCACATACGCCGCATCCTTGTGGCGCTCTAAGACTTTCTTGAATTGATCGAAATTGGTGTTAGGACCGTAGAAATCAGGAATGAAAGCCACTTCACTTTCAACTTCACGAATATACTTCATGCCATATTTTTCGGCTAAACGCTTTGTGGCTTCAACGGTTTGCGGAAGTTTATGTGTGTGGTGATGACCATCGATGTGCGTTGGTTTATGTCCAAAGATATCGATATAACGTTCCATTTGCGCGACATATTCCGCATAGACTTCTTCCACATCCACATCTTCTTTACGAACCAAAACCGCATTCTTTAAGAAATTTCCATTTTCATCCACAATTGTCTTATGCGTTTTCAAAAGTGGTTTTCCCGCCGTCAATACCAAATGGATGCCCACACCCAAGTCTGGATTGGCTTTCGCCAGTTCTGCGGCCATTTCAATCGCAGGCATATTCACCATTGCGGTTGTGGAACGTAAGATTCCTCTTTTCAAAGCATCGATGATGCCAAGATTCACCCCAGGTGTCAAACCAAAATCATCTGAATTCACAATTAATTTCATATTTCCTCCTTGATCAGCTCCAAGTGTAGGAGCGCTTTGTATACACCATCATTATTCACGGTATCCGTCACATGATCGGCCACCGCTTTGACCTCAGGCTGTGCATTGCCCATGGCAATCCCGAAATTCACACCTTCGATCATCTCCACATCATTCATCCCATCCCCAAATGCGATCACATCTTCCATGGTTAATCCCACATGTTTGGCAACGGCTTCAATGCCTCTCAGCTTCGAGGTCTCCTTTGGGAAGATGTCCACCATATATTCATAATAACGGTGAAGGCTCAAATGCGGAAATGCTTTTTCAAACATTTCATCGAATTCCGGTAAAAAAGCCGCTTGTAAGAGATGATAGGTGTCGTCATCGCTGAAACTCGAACCATAATCCTTAAGCCGCGTCACCGAGTGTGCAATGGCCATCACAGGGTCTTTGGGTTCCAACAAGGCTTTGATGCCCTTGAAGCTGTTCACCGCATAGAGCCCCCCTTGCATCCCCTCTAACATGGTATAAAGTTGCTTAACATCCTGATCTTCCACTTTACCTTCAAAAACGATATCATCAAAGACCGTTGCACATTGTCCATTCACACACACAAAGGCATCCGCTTTGATATCCGGTCTTTGATCGCGAAAAAAGAAGTGACCACGACCACTTGCCATACCAATCAAGATGTCTTTGCGTTCATGCAAGAGATCAATCGCACGATACGCAGACGCAGGAATGATGCCTGTCTTAAAATCCGACAATGTATCATCCATATCAAACAATACAATTTTTTTATACGATTTCATGTCACTCCTATACCAAGGTTTTGGACGGATGATGACTCACCCGTCCAAACGTTTGTTTATTTAAAGAATTGAGGTAAATAGACTTTGTGTGCTTCCAACATTTCATCCAAGATGAGTTTCGCTTTGTTTTCATCGCGAACCAAAGGATTGATCGTCATGGCCACAAGTGCAGTGTTGTAATCGCCAGAGACCGCCGCATCGGTTGCGACTTGTTCAAAGGATTTCATCTGTTGGACCAAGCCTTCGACTTGGATTGGCAAACGACCCATCGCCAATGGACGAGGACCTTCCTTGGTAATGACACAACTGACTTCAACCGCACAATCCATCGGTAAGGATGCAATCGCACCCATGTTCAAGGTATTGACCGGTTGGATGTCCTTGGTGTCGTTGTACATCGAAGCGATCAAGTTGCAGGCCGCGTCGGAATAGTACGCTCCACCACGTTGTTCCAATTGTTTTGGTTTTTCTTTCAAATTGACATCTTTATACAATTCAAAGAGTTCCGCTTCAACCCGTTTGACGACTTGTCCACGTGCTTCACCCTTCTTCACATCTTCTTGTTGGTGTTCAACCATCGCGTTGAATTGATAGTAATAACGGTGATAGCCACATGGCATGATGCCCAAGCCTTCCAAGAACTCATTGCCCCAAGGTGTAGCAGTGATGTTCTTCATTGAAGCACGGGAACCTTTGTATTTTTCCATAACGTCTTTGGAGACATCCTTGCCATCCAAATAGGTACGTAGTCCATAAACCATATGATTCAAACCAGCGAAGTCGATACGAACGCGATCCATTTCAACTTCTAAAAGATCGGCTGTTTGACGAACCATACCAATCGGCACATTGCATAAACCAACAAATTTTTTCCAGTTCGTGTGACGGAAGACCGCTTCGGTGACCATACCAGCAGGATTCGCAAAATTGATCAACCAAGCATCTGGACACAATTCTTCCATGTCTTTGATGATATCCAAGATGACAGGAATCGTACGGAAACCTTTGAATAAGCCACCAGGACCATTGGTTTCTTGACCCAAGACCCCATATTTCGCAGGAATAGTTTCATCCAAGATACGTGCATCCAATAATCCGACACGAAGCTGTGTCGTAACGAAATCCGCATCTTTAAGCGCTTCACGACGATTCAAAGTCAAATGCACCTCGATCGGTAAGCCTGCCTTCTCAACCATACGTTTCGCGAGATTACCCACGATTTCTAATTTTTCACGTCCCTGCTCGACATCGACCAACCACAATTCAGTGATAGGCAAATGGTCGTAGCGTTTGATAAACCCTTCGACCAATTCAGGGGTATACGATGATCCCCCTCCAATTGTAACAATCTTCAAACCTTTTTTAGACATCGTATTTCCTTTCTTAATTCAAAAAAAACACGGAAACTTCCCGTGTTATTTGGACTCCTTGGAGGCCATCATGTTTAGAGCTTGGTCTAAAA
>JBLJAX010000261.1:0-8623 GCA_047637795.1 Erysipelotrichaceae bacterium
CAATGCGGCTGCGTCCCTCTATAATATTGTGGGTTTTCAAACCCATTTGACTTGGCCGGAACAACGTCGCATCATTCGTATAATACCAGGCCTTGAGAATGCGGAGTTTGCACGTTATGGTGTCATGCATCGCAATACCTACATCAAGTCACCGAACTTGTTAAATCAAAGCTACCAAGCCTTAGATAATGAGCATTGGTATTTCGCAGGTCAGATGAGTGGCGTTGAAGGTTATGTCGAGTCCTGTGCGAGCGGTTGTGTCGCAGGCATCGATATGGCACGAAGATTATTGGGCTTGGAACGCTTCTACTTTTCACCAAAGACCGTCATGGGTGCGATGGCTTATTACATCACCCATACAGATGCGGAAAGCTTCCAACCGATGAATGCGACCTTTGGCTTATTGAATTATGAAGACAAGGGCAAGAAACACGATCGTAAGGAACGGATGGCGAACAGTTGTCTTGAAGCCTTTGGGGATCAAATCAAAACCTATGATGTATGAACATATTGATGCTTTTTTAAAAAACATTCGTTTGAAGAATACGGGATCGATCCATACCGAAGCAGCGTATGCTCGCGATATCCGTCAGTTTCATACGTTTTGCCTTGATCAGGGAATCGAGGATTTTAAAGACGTCGATCTGAATCAAGTTCATCAATATCTCAGTCATTTGAATCAAGCATCGAATACCGGTTTGAAAGCCAGTACTTTAGCGCGTAAATGTTCCAGTTTACGCTCTTTTTATGACTATTTGTATGAACGCCATCTTGTGACAAACAATCCATTTAAGGATCTGAGCCCGATTCGCCAAGCGAAACATCTCCCCGATTTTCTGCTCTTTGATGAGATGATGCGGCTACTCGATAGTTTTGAATTGGAAGATAAAGAAGGATATCGCAATCGTGTGCTCTTTGAGTTGATGTATGCATGTGGTTTACGTGTTTCCGAAGTCACTTCACTGAGAATCAATGAAATTGACATGGAAGATATGTTTCTACGTTTTGTGGGTAAGGGAAAAGTGGAGCGTATGGTTCCATTCTATCCAGCGATGCAGAAGAAGCTTAAGCATTACCTAAAAGAAATCAGACCGCAATATGAACACGCTGTTTTACACCCTTATGTGTTTGTGAACAGCAAAGGGGATCGATTAAGCCCAAGAGGCGTTCAATTCATCTTAGATAGAGCTGCTCAAATGGCAGGCATCAATCGAACGGTTCATCCGCATATGTTGCGTCATTCATTTGCGACACATTTATTGGACAATGGGGCAGATCTGCGTATGGTCCAAGAACTTTTGGGGCATGCGAATCTATCGACCACCCAGATTTATACACATGTGACCTTGGATCGTTTAAAAGCGAGTTATCAAAAGACATTTGAGCGGGCGAAGAAGTGACTTAGTGCTTGTCATCTCGGTCTGGCTATGGTATATTATTGAATGGCATCTTAGGGATGCACTTCACACACCCGGGATTCACGATTCCGTGCTCAATTTAGAGTTAATCGTGTTAGAACGAGTGGAGGACTAACGGAAAGCGAGGAATAATTATGTCAGTCGTATCGATGAAGAAGTTATTAGAACACGGAACCCATTATGGTCATCAGACTAAGAAATGGAATCCAAAAATGAAGCCTTATATCTACACAGCGCGGAATAAGGTCTACATCATCAACTTGGAAAAGACTTTGGAAAAGTTGGATGATGCGTATGCAGCAATGCGTGCAATCGCTGAAAAGAATGGAAAAGTATTGTTCGTAGGAACCAAGAAGCAAGCTCAACAAATCGTTTTGGATGAAGCATTGCGTAGTGGTGCTTTCTACATCAACCAACGTTGGTTGGGTGGAACCTTGACAAACTTCAGAACCATTCAAAAGCGTATCAAACGTTTATTGGATATCCAAGAAATGGAAGCAGCTGGAACTTTAGCTGTTTATCCTAAGAAGGAAATCGCACAAATCAAAAAAGAGGAAGCCCGTTTAGAAAATTTCTTGGGTGGAATCAAAGATATGAAGAAAGTACCGGATGCGGTCTTCGTTGTAGATCCAACAGAAGATTACAATGCGGTTTTGGAAGCTAAGAAATTGGGCATCCCTGTCTTCGCAATCACTGATACCAATGCCGATCCAGATATGATCGATTATGGTATCCCTGCAAATGATGATGCGATTCGTTCCATCAAAATCATGGTCAGCTTGATGGCTGATGCGATTGTAGAAGCAAAGGGTGGCATCTTGACCTATGCTCACCAAGAACAAGATCTTGAAAAGGATATCACCATGAGTGATGTCATCATCAATGTCAACCAACAAAATGAAGAAAATGAACGTCGTCGTCGTCAACGTATGGAAGAACGTCGCCAACGTGATGAACGCAGTGGCCGTCGTCCTTACGATCGTAACCGTGAAGGTGGCGATCGTCCAAAACGTGATTTCAAACAATACACACCACGTCCAGCTGAAAAAACTGAAGCGACTGCAGCGCCTGCAGAAGTAAAGGTTGAAACAAAAGAGGTAAGTGAATAATGATCACAGCAGCACAAGTTAAAGAATTAAGAGACAAGACGGGCGCAGGCATGATGGACTGCAAGAAAGCCTTGACCGAAACCGATGGCGATTTAGCGAAAGCGATCGACTGGTTGCGCGAAAAAGGTATTTCGAAAGCAGCGAAGAAAGCTGACCGTGTTGCGGCTGAAGGCTTGACGAGAGCGGTCGTGAATGGCAATCGTGCCGTCGTATTTGAAGTGAATTCAGAAACCGATTTCGTTGCGAAGAACGAACAATTCTTGGAATTGTTAAACGTTTTGAGCGATGTCTTGGTCAACAGCAATGTCAAGAATCTTGAAGAAGCGTTGGCTTTAGAAGTCAATGGTAAAACCGTTGAAGCCTTGGTCGTGGATGCGACTGCGACGATTGGTGAGAAGATCACTTTGCGTCGTGTTGAAGTGTTGGAAAAAACGGATGCGGAAGTCTTTGGTTCCTATGTACACATGGGTGGCAAGATTTCTGTTATTGCGAAGTTGAGTGCTACGGATGATGCGGATGTGGCGAAGGATATGGCGATGCAAGTTGCGTCGATGAATCCAAGCTTCATTTCGCGCAATCACATGCCTGCGGATTTCATTGAGCATGAACGTAAGATTCAAACTGAAATCATCAAGAACGATGAAGCTTTGGCTAGCAAGCCTGAAGGCGTCTTGAAGGGTATCTTGGAAGGACGTTTAAGCAAGTCGTTGCAAGATAGCAGTTTAGTCGATCAATTGTTCTTTAAAGATCAAGATAAGAAAGTTGCGGATGTCGTTAAGGCAGCTAAGACTGAAGTATTGGCATTTGTACGTTACGCTGTCGGTGAAGGCATCGAGAAGAAAGCGGATAATTTTGCTGAAGAAGTTTTAAATCAAACTTTTGGTCAGTAATTCATTAAAGGACACGTTTGTGTCCTTTTCTTAAAAGGGAGGCAGCATGTACAACAGAATCTTACTAAAACTCAGTGGGGAAGCGCTTGCTGGAACCAGTAATGGATTTGATGCGGAAGTTTTGGCTCGTATCGCCAATGAAGTGAAAGAAATCACCGAGATGGGCATTCAAGTTGCGATTGTTGTCGGGGGTGGTAACTTCATCAGAGGCAAGTTTGCGGAACAGATGGGCATTGATCGTGTGCAGGCAGATTACATGGGCATGCTGGGAACGGTGATCAATTCGATCGCCATCCAAGGTGTTTTTGAGAAACACGGTGTCATCACACGTGTGCAAACTGCGATTGAGATGAGCAAGATTGCTGAACCGTTCATTGTTCGTCGTGCAATCCGCCATCTTGAAAAAGGTCGTGTCGTAATCTTTGCGGCAGGTACAGGCAGTCCTTACTTCTCAACCGATACAACTGCTGCTCTACGTGCATCTGAAATCGGTGCCGATGTCATCTTGATGGCAAAGAATGGCGTGGATGGTGTCTATGATGCGGACCCTAAAGTGAATCCCAATGCGAAGCGTTATGATCACTTGACCTATCGTGAAGTCATCACGCGTAATCTACAAATCATGGATCATACGGCCATTACGATGTGTGCAGATAACAACATCGATTTGATTGTCTTTAACATGAATCAAAATGGAAATATAAAAAAAGCTGTAATTGACCGAAATATTGGTACAATAATATCAAAAGAGGAGAATTAAAATGAAAGCACATTTAGACGCTGCCAAAGAAAAAATGGCGAAACGCATTGAAAAGTTGGAACACCACTTCAGTACGATTCGTACGGGTCGTGCGAATCCTACACAACTAGCCGATGTTCATATCGATTATTACGGAACACCGACTCCGATCAGTCAGATCGCGAGCATCAATGTCGTAGAAGGTCGTCAGATGGTCATCAAGGCCTATGACAGTTCCAGTCTACGTGCCATTGAACATGCGATTCAAGCTGCGAATTTGGGTTTCAATCCAACCAACGATGGTTCTGTGATTCGTATCCTCGTTCCTGCACTTACCGAACAAACGCGTAAGGAATTGACGAAGGAAGTCGCAAAACATGGAGAAGAAGCGAAGGTCGATCTTCGTAATATCCGTCGTGATGCGAATGATCACATTAAAAAAGATGATGCATTGAGTGAAGATATGGAAAAGGAAGCTTTGGACAAGGTTCAAAAGTTGACGGATGAACATATCAAGATTGTTGATGAGATGATCAAAGCAAAAGATAAGGATATCATGACTGTTTAAGCTCACTTAGTGAGCTTCTTTTGTAAAGGGGAAGACCATGGGATTCAAACATGTGGCCATCATCATGGATGGCAATGGACGTTGGGCAAAAGCCCAGCACCAACAACGTACGTTCGGCCATCTTCAAGGCAGTGAAAAGGTACGTGAGATTGCGATTGCGGCGAATGATTTAGGCATCGAGGTTTTGACCTTGTATGCTTTTTCGACGGAGAATTGGAAACGTCCTAAAGAAGAAGTGGATTATTTGATGAAGTTACCGGATGTCTTCTTCAATAAGTTTTTAAAGGAATTGATGGCAAAGAACATTCGTATTCAAACGATTGGTGAGTTGGAAGCTTTTCCCGATGCGACGCGACAAGTTTTGGAGCGTGCGATTCAAACAACTTCTAAGAATACAGGCATGATCCTGTGTTTTGCGATGAATTATGGGGGCCAACGTGAGATTATCTTAGCTGCGCAGAAGTATCATGAAGCGGTCGTAAATGGTATAATAAATAAAGATTTAAGTCCAGAAATCTTTGAACAATTCTTGATGACCAAGGATTATCCCGCTGTTGATTTGTGTATCCGAACCTCGGGTGAACAACGCTTATCCAACTTTCTCTTATGGCAGTTGGCGTATGCGGAGTTGATTTTCGAAGCCTTGCCTTGGCCGGAGTTAACAGGGGAACATTTCAAAGAACTGGTCTTGGATGCGACTCAGCGTGATCGACGCTTCGGAGGTCTTTGATGAAACAACGCTTTTTGACGGCTTTAGCGATCATTGCGGTTGTGTTGCCTACGTTTTTATATGGTGGCTGGCCATTTCGCATCGTTGTTTTCTTTTTCATATTGACATCACTTTATGAGATGTATGCCGTTAAGAAGGATGTTTGGCCTATTTGGCTTTATTTCATCATGATTGGATTGATCATCTTATTTGCGGTTTTGGATTTAGAAAAGCTCTATTTAGCGTTCATCTTATTGATGATCGCATTATTCATCTTGACCATTAGTTTCGAGTGGTTCACACCCCTTGATTTAACGTATATCTTCACCATGCTTATCCTTTTAACAACAGCACTACGTTCGGTATTCTTGACCGTGAGTTATGGCCGCATCGAGTTGGTTTATCTCTTGGTGGTGACGTTCTTAACGGATACAGGGGCTTATTTCGCAGGTTATTACTTTGGTAAGAACAAGTTGAATGAACGCATCTCACCTAAGAAGACCATTGAGGGTTCAATTGGTGGCTGGATCGTTGGGGTGGTTTCGGGTTTAATATTCGCTTATTTCTTGGTGGATCGTCTACCGTTTACAATGATGATCGTGAGCAGTTTGATGCTTCCGATTATTTCACAGATTGGGGATTTGGCGTTCAGTTCAATCAAACGTCATTATAAGATCAAAGACTTTGGGACCATCTTCCCAGCCCATGGGGGTGTCTTGGATCGTATTGATAGCTTGCTGTTTACTTTGATGGCTTTCTATGTGCTCTTGATGTTGTGGATGTAAAATGAAAAAAATCGTAATTTTAGGCGCCAGTGGTTCGATTGGCACACAGACTTTGGATGTCGTGAAGCAACATCCGGATGCCTTGCAATGCTTAGGCATCAGTGTGGGTCAAAACATACCGTGGTTGTTTGAACATTTAAAAAATCATCAGTATGACTTGGTTGTGGTTCAAGATGAGTTTGATGCGAAGTCGTTGGCTCTATTCTACCCGAATCAAGCTTTTTCCTTTGGGAGTGAGGGTCTTGTTGAGTTGGCATGTTTAAATGAAGCAGAAGTCGTGGTCAATGCCTTGGTGGGCTTTGCGGGTTTAGTCCCAACACTTAAAGCGATTGAAGCTAAGAAAAATATTGCTTTAGCCAATAAGGAGACTTTGGTTGTGGCAGGTGAAATGGTCATGGCGAAAGTCCATGAACATCAAGTCAATCTCAGACCGATTGATTCCGAGCATTCTGCGATCTTACAAGCACTTCAGGGCAATGATCCTGAAGCCATCAAACGATTGATCGTTACCGCTTCTGGGGGCTCATTCAGAGATAAAACACGTGATGAACTTAAAGAAGTAACGGTTGAAGATGCCTTACGTCATCCCAATTGGTCGATGGGTAAGAAGATCACCATTGATTCCGCTACCTTGGTTAATAAAGCTTTTGAAGTCATTGAAGCGCATCACTTATTCAATCTACCGTATGAACAGATCGATGTGATCGTCCATAAACAAAGCATCATTCATTCGATGGTCGAATACATCGATGGATCCATCATGGCACAATTGGGCACACCCGATATGCGTGTCCCCATACAATATGCACTTTGTGGTCCAGAACGATTAAAGCTAGATGCCAAAGGCTTGGATTTTAATGCATTATCACAATTGGATTTCAAAGCCTTAGATCCAGACTTCTATCCCTTGTTTCCCATGATCATTTCCGCTGCGAAGCAGGGTGGAAATCGGATGTGTGTGGTGAATGCGGCGAATGAAGCCGCCATTCAGCTCTTCCTAAACAATGAAATCAAGTATCTCAGCATTGAAACAATTATTGAAGACTGTTTGAATCATTTCCCTTATGTATCGAATTTAAGCATTGAACAAATGGTTGAATTGGATGCGAAGGTTAAAGACTATGTATTGCATCAACATAAGGAGCTTTCATGACAAATATTCTCTATTTCGTCTTTGTCTTAGGGGTCATCGTTTTGATCCATGAGATTGGACACCTCATAACAGCTAAATTCTTCAACGTGTATTGTAAAGAGTTTGCGGTTGGTATGGGCCCTAAGATCGTTAGTAAGAAGTTTGGTGAGACCGAATACAGCATTCGTGCTTTTCCTTTGGGTGGCTTTGTGTCCATGGCAGGGGAAGAGGGTGTGGATACGGATATCAGCTTTGAACGCAGTATCCTCGGAATCAAACCTTGGAAGCGGATGATCGTGATGTTGGCGGGGATCTTTATGAACTTCGTCTTGGCTTCAGTGATCTTTATTGGCATCTATATGGTTCAAGGTTATGCGGTGGAAGCACCGAAGCCGATCATTCAAGGGATCGTAGCGGATTCACCATCGGAAGCAGCCGGTTTTGTCCAAGGCGATGAAATCGTTAAGCTTACCTTTTTCGATGGGACGACCATCGTTCCGGTCGATTTCTATGAGATCATCACGTACATTCAAATGTATACGGGTGAAACAACGTTTACAGTGGATCGTGATGGTAAGTTGTTGGATATTACGGTTCAACCTGCTTTCATTGAAGCAGAGAATCGTTATTTTATCGGTCTTGAAATCCCACCTGCAACAGCCATTGAAATCAATGCGTTTCAAGCGATTGATTATGGGTTCAAAGAAGTTAAGAATACCGTTGATGACATGGTCTTCACTTTATCGCGTTTAGTTCGTGGTATTGGTTTGAATGCGGTGAGTGGTCCGATTGGTATCTATCAGGTCACAGCTCAACAAGCATCTTACGGTTTCCTCAATATTCTTTATCTCATGGGTTTATTGTCTATCAATGTGGCGATCTTCAACTTATTACCACTTCCAATATTGGATGGTGGTCGAGTAGTCCTAACCCTTTATGAATGGATCTTTAAGAAACCGATGAGTAAGAAAGTCGAACAAGCACTGATGATGATCAGTGTCGGACTCTTGTTACTCCTGATGGCTTTTGTGACGATGCAAGATATCTTTAGATTGATGTAAGTTTTATGCTAAAATGAAACATATGAAATTCTATCAAAGTAAAGTAAATCTACTCTTAATCAGTTTGGTGCTCAGCTTATCCGTGTTGTTTGGATTTTCCATGCAACGTAATCTAAGTATCGAGACACCGATACGCATTATTGATTTCAGAAGTATGGAATCGGATGCACTTTTAGCTTGGGGCCAAGAGAATGATATTCAAATAAAAACAA
>JBLJAX010000262.1:0-6153 GCA_047637795.1 Erysipelotrichaceae bacterium
AGTGGTCGTGAATTACTACTCCGCAATGCACTACAAAACATACGTCCATACTATGATTACATCCTGATTGATACTCCTCCAGGTTTAGGCATTCTAACCATCAATGCCATGAGTGCTTGTAATGGTATCTTGATACCTATGGTTGCGGATATCTTTAGCCTACAAGGCATCACTCAACTCCATGAGACCGTTCAACAGGTTCGTAAATACTCAAACCCGAACTGTACAATCGAAGGGGTCATTCTCAATAAATACAACGATCGTGTTTACTTGAATCGTGAAGTCAAGGGGACAGCAGAACTCGTCCTCAATGATTTGAAGCTCAAGTTGTTCGATACAAGCATCCGCTCCAGCATCAAAGTTGCGGAAGCACAATCCAGCCAACAAGATCTCTTTGATTTGATCAAACAAGGGGATGTGGCACAAGATTACTTAAATTTAGTTGAAGAGATTTTACAGGGGGAAACGCATGTCCAATAATCGCTCAATTGATAAAGAAGCTATGTATAAGAAAATCATGCCTTCATCAAACCAAACAAAAATCGTGGAAGAAAGTACACCCCTTCCACAACCCACACCCTTCCTACAACCCAAGGTGTTGGTCAATGTCGCAGAACTTGCGGTGAAAGAACGCATTGAAGAGGCTATGGATAAGTTCAAGTGTTGCCAATGCGATCATTGTGTTAAAGACGTCTTAGCCTTGGCGGTCAATAATCTTCCGCCGAAATACATTGTGCGTAATGAACTCGACCAAGCGTTAGAGATTCGTCGCTATGATGCGGATGTCATCTCGGCATTAGTCAACGCGGTCATTAAAGTTAAACAAAATCCAAGACACTAGGGGGACGCATGGCACTTATCGATGAAGGATATCGCTTTGCCAGTTGTGAGCTAAGGACTCAAGGCAACGATTTATTGACTAAGGGGAAAATCATTAAGATCGGACCTGACTTCCTAGAGATTTCAAATGATCTGGGTTCATCCAGTTTGACCCGTTATGAACATAACGTTAAAGTTATCATCAGTCACCATGTCTTAGAACCTTTGGTGATTGAAGGACGCTTATACATACCAACCATGGAGTTCTTCCGTGTCATCGATACTCGTACTTTAGTGGAAGGTGAACAACGTAATTTCTTTCGTGTGAACGTCAATCTCGAAGCGACCGCTGGGATTGAAGCTCGAGGTGGTGGACCGATCCGAAATATGTCCTGCATCTTACAAGACTTGAGTTTGAATGGGGCTATGGTCCACTCAAAAGCAATTCTAACGGTACGCACCAAGATGCGTTTAAACTTCACCATTGATGGGAAAGAATTCATGATCATGGGTGTGGTGGTGCGTTGTCGTGCTGCTCAAGATGGTTATTATGGCTATGGGGTGCGCTTCAATCAAGTGGATGATAATACAGCCAATGCGATTGTGCAGTACTTATTTAAGCGTCAGAAAGAAATCATTGATATTTAACTTAAGTTTTTCAAAAGTTGTTCGATAAACACGTTGAAGAACTTTTTTCATGGGAGGATCCATTATGAAAATCGAAAATAACCCAATTGCTAAGATACAAAAAACACAAGCCCCAAAGCCTGTGAACAAAGTGGAAAAAGCGAAAGCATCTTTAAAATTGGATACCATAGAACTGCATGAAACCAAACCTAAACAGGATGTGACTGAACTTAAATCTAAGGTGGTGGAAACACTTAAAGAAGAATTCTCTTCCAAACGTATTCAAGAACTTAAACAACAAATCCTAGATGGAACTTATTCCGTTGATCATCGTAAAGTAGCCGAAGCGATTCTAGCCTACCAAGGTGAAAACAATGACTGATTGGATGAACATTGAACAATTCATGGAGCGTTATACGACGTTCTTTGAAGAAATGGTTGAGCTTGAGAAAGTAAAACTGAGTGTTTTGATGTCCAATGACGTGCAAGCCATTCAAGCCAATCTTCTTGAGCAACAAAGCAATGCGAAACGGATTGAAAACATTGAAATCGAACGTCAGAACTTCTTCCAAGTCCATGGTTTTAATGAACTCAGTCTACGCGAAGTCATCGCATTGTGTGATACTGAACAAAAGGTTGTCTTGGAGCATACCTATGAACGTCTTCAACACGCCATCAGTCAGATCAAATACCACAATCGTAAGAGCATGGAAATTATTCATATGAATCTCAGCATTTATCAAGCTGCGGAGGTACGTTAAGATGCGTTCCACATTTTTAGGTCTAGAAACCGCGCGTAAAGGTTTGACCGTAAGCCAAAAAGGACTGGACGTGACCGGTCAAAACATCACCAATGCCAATACCGAAGGCTATACACGTCAACGCATTGATGTCGTGAGTGTATCAAGTAATATCGATGCACGTTATCGCACAACCCAAGCAGGCATGAGTGGACAAGGTGTTTTGGTTTCAGATGTCTCCCAAATCCGTGACCAACAATTGGATGGTCGTTACCGCAGTGAGTTAGCCGAACAAAGTTATTATGAACAAACTCTTACCATTCTAGATGACTTGGAAGGTGTGCTGAATGAAATCGAAGGTGGCATCAAGCCGAGTCTTCAAGATTTGGTCTCATCCCTTCAAGACTTCAGTATGAATCCAAACCAAGCAGTGAATGCGAATATTGTTCTATCTAAAACCAAGAGCGTCATCCAGATGTTCAACCAATATGCAGAAGAACTCAATGGATTGAAAGCACAGAGCATCTCCGATTTATCCGTTGATGTGAATGATGTGAATACGACTTTAAGCAAAATCCAAGGCTTGAATGACAGCATCTCCAAAGCCTTCTTAGAAGGCAAACAGAATGCGGTCAATGAACTGATGGACCAACGTAATCTCTTAGTCGATCACCTCGCAATCTTTGGAAACATCAAAGTCACTGCACAAACAGATGGTCAGATCCAAATCCATATGCATGATCAGTTGATTTTGGATGGGGACTATCGAGACCAATTGAATCTCTTAAAACCAACAGATCCACTGGTGTTGGAATGGCAATCAACAGGGCAACCAATATCCTTGGGTGCTGGAAGTTTGAAGGCGAGCATCGAGCGTATCGAAGGCAACAACCCTTTTACACAAGGGATTGCTTATTACCAAGGGCAATTAAATGAGCTTGCGAATTCCTTTGCACAAGTCATGAACCAAGCCTTTACACAAACCAATGGACAAGCAAAAGCATTGATCAGTGGTAGTTCCGCTTCAAACTTAAGCATTGAAGAGGCATGGCTCAAGCAACCCTCCTACATCCTGAAAGAAAATGGAAGTCTGGACAATCGTCCAATCCTTACCTTGATTGAAAAGTTAGAAGGCAAGATGCTCATCAACGAAGAACAGAGCTCCATGAGTGAATTCGTATCCAAGTTCGTCATCGCACTTGGTCAAGACCGTAATTTCATCGCTTCACGCCTTCAAACCAGTACCAGCATTGCGAATGATCTTGCTCAACAGAGAGATTCCATCAGTGCGGTGTCGTTGGATGAAGAAGGTGCCAACCTCTTGATCTATAAGAAAGCCTTTCAAGCCAGTGCACGTGTCATGAATGCCATGGATGAAGTCTTGGATACCATCATCAACCGTATGGGATTGGTAGGACGTTAAGATGCGCATCACACAGAAAAACATCCAACGTGCTTACCTGAATAATCTTCATCGTAATATGAAACAACTTGCGACCTCCAATGAACGCATGAGCAGTGGACGTCGTCTCAATCGTGTCAGTGACAATGTCAGTGATGCGCAACGTGCTTTAACCGTTCGGGATAAACTCCAACGCTCCGAACAATACCTTCGCAATATCGACAAGCTTCAATTGGATCTCAATGGTCAAGAAACCAGTTTGATGCAGATGAATGAAATCATAGCCCGTGCACAGAGTTTGTTGGTCAATGCGAAGAGTGATACCAATGGACCGAGTGAGCGAACGATTCTTGCGAAAGAACTCGATTACCTCAGTGAAAGCATCGTTCAATTGATGAATGTCCAAGGTGTGGATCGTCCTGTTTTCGCAGGCATCGATGGGAAAACACCGATCGTACTTGGGGATGGGACCGTTTCGATTCACAGCTTTAATGTGGATTCCCTTGTCCCACCAGAGATCAAAGGCCAATTCATTGATATTGGTTTAGGACTTCAATTCAATGGGGGAGTCGTTAAGGAAAGCAGTGTCGTACGCAGTGACACATCCCCATTAGAGATTCTAGGTTACGGTATGGATAACGGAACACCTAATAACCTTATTCGCGTCTTTCAAGAACTAAGTAAAGGTCTAAAAAATAATGACCTTAGTGGTTTTGAATCCTTGAGTAAGAAGGTAAGCTCAGCACACGATCGACTCCTGGTTTCACTCACCGATCTTGGAGCACGTAACGCTTACTTAGATAACACCAAGAATCGTATGGAAATCGATCAACTCCAACTCACTGAAATGCAAAGTAAACTGGAAGCAGTGGACATTGAATCCGAACTTATTCTAAACAAGAGCCTTGAACTCACCTGGCAAGTAAGCTTGCAATTGGGCTCTAAAGTATTACCGATGTCTATCTTTGATTTCATCCGTTAAGGAGGAAAAATGAATAATCTCTTAAAAATTACGACCAAACCGATCAAGATTGCGATCAAGGTTGAAAAAGGTCACTACATTGAAACACAGGCACCGAAGCTAAAGGCAAGTCGTATTCGACAAAGTGCACCCATTCAAAAGCTGAAACCAAGCCAGGAGATACCGGTGTATGAACAGCAGAATGTGACGCATAAACCTGTTGAACAAAACATTCAATTCCACTTGAATGAACGCATGGAATCCAATGAACTCGATGTCGTGCCTTACATGGATGCGCAAAGTTCACAGTTGCGTTTAGAACCTAAGCAGGTCATGAAAGAGCGTATTATGACCTATCATCCATCGGAACTCGAATTTGAGGTCCAACAATATCCTGAAATACGTTTTGATTATCAAGGGGAACCGATTTACGTTCCTGCCAGTTCAAATCCTGAACTTAAAAAATAGAGGTCTTATGAACATCCAAACCAAATACTTCGGAACACTTGAGATTCAAGCCGAAACCATCATTGAATTCATTCAACCCATTTATGGCTTCGAAGATTGCCATCGATATACCTTGTTAGCGGATGAAGATCTTGGATCCGACTTGATGTGGTTACAGGGCATCGATCAACCAGAAGTTTGTTTCATGGTGGCGAATCCAACAGCACTTTTTCCTGAAGTGTCCTTTCAACTTAAAGCCACAGAAACAGAATTGTTGAAAGTTCAAGATACCAAGGACATCGATGTTTTATGCATCGTAAGCTTAGGGGAACAATTCACTGATTCCACCGTCAATCTTAAGAGTCCTTTGTTATTTAGTCCTGAGCATAACTTGGGCATGCAAAGTATCTTAGACCAAGATCTTCCTTTGAAAGCGAAGTTAGCTTAGTATGTTGGTTCTATCACGTAAAGAAAAAGAATCCATCCTAATTGGGGATGGCATTGAAATCATCATCCAAGAAATTGGCAAAGATAATGTTCGTATCGCAATCGTCGCACCCAATGATGTGAAGATTCTACGTAAAGAATTGTTGGAGAATGTCAAAGATGAGAATCGCAGTGCTCAGATTCAAGCCGATCCAATCGCACTCAAAGCTTTATTAAGACAACGTAAGAATAATGAGTCCAAGTAAGTTGGAGCTTAAGCGTTCTTTGTTTGAACAGTATGAACATCTGAGTTTACGTGCTTTAAACGTTGAACCAGAAGAATTACTTGTCATTCTTAATGAACGCGAACAAATAAAACAAAAGATCAATGAGCTTGATTCCGATATGGATGATGACCTTAAACACCTCATCGAACGTATTCAAGTCATCGATGAATTGATTCTACAACAAATGAATCAATGGCGTTTAGCCGCTCAAGAAGCCCTTGAGACCAGCAAACGTTTAAAGCAGATTTCACATTACTTCATGCCCAGCGAAAATATTGATATTGAACGCAAGGGTTAAGAAAGGAGCGCCATGGCCAGCATAAACAACACAAACAGTTATGGAAGATCCGGAACACTCGGTTTAGCTTCGGGTATCGACAGTGAGAGTGTCATCGATAACATGATGGCTGCGATGCAAAACAAGATTGACAAGCAAAAAGCCAT
>JBLJAX010000263.1:0-2390 GCA_047637795.1 Erysipelotrichaceae bacterium
GGATGTATGGGATAAGTTGGATGAGGTGATAGACCCTAAAGAAACGTGTAATGCTCTCCTACATAAGTTGGAGAAGGATCAACTGAGCTTGTCACGACTTCTCTCTTTGGATGAAGGACTGAGCTTTGCTTGGTTGCTAGGCATCGCAAGCATCCTCGTTGAGATAATACGGCATAGACAAGAGGAAACCTTTGCAGTGGAAGGTTTGTCCATTAAGCTGTGGTTTGTTGTGTATGTTGGTTTCTTTTATCTCTTCTCAGCTGTAACACGCTTCGCAGGTCATCGCAATGCCTTTCGATCTGAAAGTGCACGTTTCTTCTCTTCTGTGCTTGTCTTCTTCGCTGGTATTTCAATTCTCGCACTTGAAAAGCCACTTCGTGAAGTTGTGGTGCGTATTCCATGGTGGTCTGTGGCAGGGTTCTTTGCCATACTGACCTTGTTATCGATCAAACGAACCATCGATCGTAAAGAAAAAGTAGATGCTCTTTAACAGAGAATCTACTTTTTAATTTAAGATTTAGCGTTTTGGACGGAAATTCTTAGGATAGTCTTTGTGTTTAGGCTTCGCTGTGTTACGAGCGGAAATTTCAAACGCTTTGACTTTATAACTCTTGATGGTGCCTTGGTTCAATGCTTCCAAGATTTCTTTGACGAACTCTTGTGGCACTTCCACATGACTGTAACGGTCTTGGATACGAATCTTTCCGATATCCTTACCACTTATACCCGATGCTTCTGCGATTGCGGAAACAAGGTGAGCAGCTGCGATGCCATGTTTTAAACCGACATCCAATTCAATCGTGGATGAATTGATGCGTTGAGCACGACGTTGCTTATCAATTGGCTTCTGAGCTTCGACGAAGATATCTGCCCCAATGACTTTATAAAGCAAGGCTTCAGAAAGTTGGATTGGATTCAAACCTTGATCCACAAGTTTTTCAACCAATGTTTTGATTTCAACTGGGATATCGGCTTTTAGTGTCTTCATGATGTCCGTTGTCATGTGATCGAAACGTACCGCTTGAATATCATTCAAACTTGGCATTTCTTTGCGTTCGATTGGTGCTTTCGTCAAGCGTTCCAATTCGGAGATGACATAACGTTGACGTGGTGTGACCAAGGTTACGGAAATACCGGATTTACCAGCACGGCCAGTACGACCAATACGGTGAACATAGTATTCTGTTTCTTGTGGGACATCGAAGTTGAAGACCATGTCTAAACCGTCGATATCGATACCACGGGCTGCGACGTCGGTACAGATCAAGTGTTGGACTTTTTTGTCTTTGAACTTGGCCATGACCAATGAGCGCATTTCTTGTTTCATGTCGCCATGAATGGATGCGGTGCTGTAACCTTTGGAAGCGATCAGACCACTGAGGTCATCCACCATCTTCTTGGTGTTACAGAAAATCATACTGCTTTCTGGACGGTAGAACTCCATCAATTGAACCAATACTTTGACCTTTTCGCCTTGGTTGACTTCGTAGACAACTTGTTCAACGGAATTGACGGTCATTTCTTTTTGTTTGGTTTTGATGTGTACAGGGTTGTTTTGGTAGTTGTTGGTGATGTCTAAGATTGCCTTAGGCATTGTAGCGGAGAAGAGGAGTGTTTGACGCTCTTCCGGTAGATCTTGTAGGATCTGTTCGATGGCTTCTTTAAAGCCCATCTTTAACATTTCATCGGCCTCATCTAAAACTAAGGCTTTGAGCTGATGGAACTTCAAGGTGCGACGATCGATGTGATCTTGAATTCGGCCTGGTGTACCAACGATGATGTCAGCGCCACCCTTCAAGTCACGAATCTGTCCGGTAATGGGATCGCCCCCATAAACCGTGACGATTTTCACGCCTTCTTTATATTTGGCAAACTTACGCAATTCTTGACTAACCTGTAAAGCAAGTTCACGGGTTGGAGTCATGATCAAGATCTGCGGTGTACGCTTGTCTAATACGACCAACTTTTCTAAGAGCGGTAATCCAAAGGCTGCTGTTTTGCCTGTTCCGGTCTGACTTTGACCGATGACATCTCTGCCCTCTAAGACTGGCGGGATGCATTGTGCTTGAACTGGTGTAGCCTCTGTATAGCCGAGTTCTTCGATGGCTCGATTAAGTTCAAACGATAAGTTTAATTCACTAAATTTCATATTTTTCCTAACTGTATGCAGACATACCGGTGCATTATAACACAGATGTGAATGAATCGCCTAATGAATCACACGAAATAATGAAAAATTTTCATTGGTTTTGGATGTCATTTAGGTGCGCTGCTTACATCTTTAATGTAAATCATAACGCTGTGATGTCAAGTAAGTCTTCGTGATGGAATTTGGGCTTCAGTGCTTGAATTCTAATGAACTCTAGGATACAATATATTAGCACTCACAT
>JBLJAX010000264.1:0-3281 GCA_047637795.1 Erysipelotrichaceae bacterium
CCATTGATGACACCCAGTTTAGCGAGTTTCATCAAACCGGTCGTAAGCATTTCCGTATGCACACCCAAATCTTTTTTATTGACCAAGGCATTCGCAACGGCATTTGGCATCCCACCGATGCCCAATTGGATACAATCCCCATCGTTGATGTACGAGGCGATCATATTGCCAATGATGATGTCTTTTTCCGTAGAATCCACATCCGGTAATTCCGGAGCTGGATAATCCACTTCAATGACATAGTCCACATCATTTAGACTCAATTCCACATCCCCATAGGTATAGGGCATATTTGGATTAATTTCAAGGATAACCAGATCCGCTTCTTCAATGACACGTTTTTCGTAGGTATTGCTTAATGAAAGCGACACAAAACCATGTTTGTCAGGCATTGAACAAGCGCCCACATAAATATCGGTATGCACATGCGCCAAGCGTTTCTTCCCCGCAAGATGCAAGTGATTGGGTATGAATGAGATATTTCCATTGGCATGCGCTTTGCGTAATGATGGCGAATAAAACCATCCATCCACATAGAATGAATGCTTATAGGCTTTGTCATAAAGCTGTGGGGATGACATCGGTAAGCAGTTGGTTACAGTGACCCCACTGACCTGTTCGGCAATCGTGTGCAGTTCACTTAAGAACGCGCGACCCTCTGCAGCCCCTAAACCGGTGACAATCATCATGCCACTTTTTACAAATCGCATGGCTTCTTGAGCCGTAATCTTCTTTTTTGAAATATCCATAGGTTTCTCCTTGAAGATGTTGCGGAGGTTTCCCTCCGCAACCCTATTTATTTTAAGCTTTTTAGTTTAACAAATCATCCATCGAACGTAATCCATCCACAACTTCCCATTTTGTAGGTGCTGTAGAATTGATCTTCGAAAGATTCATTTCTTGTGTACCGGCACGTTTACCGTTACCAAAGTCAATCACACCACCGAATGGGTTTGTGATTGGAGCGGATTCCATCGCATCAAGGTAGTTTTCCCAAGTGATGATTTCATCGCCTTCTAAACGACGTAAACCTTCCACAAAGAAACTTGCAGCGATCCAACCAGTCATTGCATAAGCATTGGCCGCATAATCAGGTGCAGCAGCTGCGAATTCATTAAGTGCGTTCATACGATCGCCTTCAAATGAAACCCAACCATTACCATAAACATCAAACTTACCTTCTGTTTCAGCCATAACTGCTTCAGCGATGACAGGAGCCACGTTGACATAGGTCGTGATGACATCTTTATCATTGCCTTGAGCCGCTAATTCTTTAATGATCGTAGGGATCGTCGCTTGGATCGCCCCACCGATGATAAAGTCGACATTCGCATCTTTGATTGTTGTGACGGCAGCAGACGCATCATCTGTTCCAGGCGCAACTTGTGCTTCAACCAAAGTGATTCCTAATTCAGCAGCTTTAATCTGAGCACCCTTAAGAAGATCTTTACCAGCATCATCATTGGTATAAATGATCCCAATGGTCTTAGCTCCGAAATCCCCAACAGCACGTGCAACCATGATTTGTCCTTCAGTTACATAGATCGGTTGAACAGGCATGATACCACGATCGCGGCCTTCAGCCTTGTCGTTGTACAATTGACCGATACCAGTAGCGAAGTAAACAGCAGGAATGCCATAGTCTTTCAAATCTTCTAAAGTAGCCCCAACAACTGGCGTACCAAAGTGACCAACGATTGCGAAGACTTTTTCATCTTCAACCATCGATGCCAAACATGCTTTACCCTTAGCAGGATCGAATTCATCATCTTGGTGTAAGAATTTAATCGTACGACCATCGATACCACCTGCATCATTTACAGTCTTCAAATACGCTTCAATACCAGCAATAAACGGAACACCTACAGCTGCAAACGCACCTGAGGTCGCTGCACAGTTGGCAATCAGGACTTCCGTATCCGTAATCCCTTGAGCAGCAACTTCTGTGACTTCTTCTTCAGCAGGACTACAAGCTACAAGTGAGCTCACAACCAAAACCGAAATCAGAAGCAATACTAACTTCTTTAACATCATTATTCCTCCTTTTTTTATATAATGCTTTACGCATTGATACCTTAGTGAGATCCCAAATACGCTTCAATGAGCTTAGGATCATGTAATAATTCGTGTGCAGGTCCATGGGTCTTGATTTCACCCAATTCCAACACGTAGGCATAGTCCGCAATCTTCAAAGTCTGTGCCGCATTCTGTTCGACGATGATGACCGTCACACCTTCTTTTTTAATTTCAAGAACGATGTTCATGATGTCACGAATGATCAAGGGGGCTAAACCTAAGGAAGGTTCATCCAACAAGAGGATCTTCGGACAACTCATCAACGCACGTCCAATCGCAAGCATTTGTTGTTCCCCACCGGAGAGGGTCGAAGCGATTTGTTGCTTACGTTCCTTCAACACCGGGAAATAACGGTAGACCTTCTCAAACTGTTCTGCGATGCGTTTCTTGTCTTTGACGGTGAACGCACCCACTTTCAAATTCTCTTCAACCGTCAAATCACGAAAGACTTGACGACCTTCGGGGGATTGAGCGATACCCAAAGCTGCGATCTTCTCTGGCTCCATATTTCCAATTTCTTGGTTGTAGAAGAGAATGGATCCTTCTGCTGGTTCAATCAAACCCGACAAGGTACGCAAAGTTGAGGTCTTCCCTGCACCATTCGCACCTAAGATGGCGACGACATCGCCTTCAAACACTTCCATATCGATGCCTTTGATGGCTTCAATCGCTCCATAACGAACCTTCAAACCCTTGACGAAGAGTGCTGTTTTAGGCATTTTCTTCCTCCTTAGAACCTAGGTAGGCTTCTTGAACCAAAGGATTCGCTTGAATCTCTTTAGCGGTTCCCTCAGCTAAGAATTTACCAAAGGAGATCGCACAGATTCGATCACACACATCCATTACCAAACGCATATCATGTTCAACCAAAAGCACGGAACAATCAAATTTATCACGAATACGTCGAATGAGTTGAGCCAATTGAAGGGTCTCCACATCATTCAAACCTGCCGCAGGTTCATCCAAGATGATCAAACTGGGGCGACACATCAAGGTGCGAGCCAGTTCAACTTTCTTGAGAATCCCATACGGTTGGCCCCAAACCAACATATCTTTGCGATCATAGATCTCGAGTTTTCTTAGAATATCTTCTGCTTCTTCGCGAAGTTCTTTTTCTTCTTTGCGCGCACGTGGTAACTTTAAGGCCTGCTCCAACATTGATGCTTTGAAGTCGATATGTGCTCCAATCATGACATTGTCCAAGA
>JBLJAX010000265.1:0-2196 GCA_047637795.1 Erysipelotrichaceae bacterium
CCTCGATCCACAAGATTGACCCATTCTCCCAACTTCGCATCAAAGCCGATTCCTTCTGCTTGTTTGAGTTGTTTATTTACGATCTCTGTCCCATCATAACCTGCATTCTCTGCAATCTGCCATAAAGGACTTAAGATGGCTTCAAACACAGCGGACATGCCCTTTTGCTCATCGACGGAATCTGCCGTCAATGTTTCCTTGAGTTCACGATATGCCAAGGCAAAGGCTGCACCTCCACCCATGACGACACCCTCTTCCACTGCGGCTTTCGTTGCGTTCAAAGCGTCTTCAATGCGTAATTTCTTCTCTTCCATCTCTGCTTCCGTAGCCGCCCCAACCTTGATGATGGCAACGCCAGATGCGAGTTTAGCCAAACGTTCATTCAAACGTTTCTTATCATAATCCGATGTGCTGTTGGATAATTGATTACGGATTTCATTGGCACGTGCTTCAATCAATTCCTTATTACCATGACCATTGATCAAAGTCGTATTGTCCTTCGTGATGACGATGCGTTGAACACGACCACAATCTTCAATTCCCACCTCTTTCAAATCCATACTCAAATCTTTTGAAATGAATTTCGCACCACTGACGATGGCGATATCTTCCAAGATAGCTTTTTGATTGTCTCCAAAGGATGGGGCTTTACTCGCCGCCACATTGAAGGTTCCTCTGAGTTTATTGACAACCAAGGTTGTGACGACTTCATTATCCAAGTCATCCGCAATCACCAATAAGGCTTTACCCATTTGAACGATTTTTTCCAACAAGGGTAGAATTTCTTGAATCGTATTGATCTTCTGATCCGTAACCAAGAGATAGGCATCTTCCATGATGATTTCCATCTTCTCACGATTGGTAACCATATATGGTGATACATAACCCTTATCATATTGTAGGCCTTCCACGACTTCCAACTCCGTTTCAAACGCATTGGATTTATCGACGGTAATGACGCCCTCTTTACCCACTTTATCCATGGCTTGGGCAATCAAACGGCCAATTTCTGGACTCCCAGCACTTAAGCCTGCCACATCCGCAATGTCTTCACTGCTTTCAATCTTCTTGGATTGATTTAAGAGATGCTTACTGATGGCATTGGATGCCTTCTCAATCCCTGTTCGCATGATGACAGGATTGGATCCCTTATCAATGGCTTCTAGACCTTTATGAATGATGGATTGTGCCAAAAGGGTTGCGGTTGTCGTGCCATCCCCAGCCACATCATTGGTTTTATTCGCAACCTCAAGAACGAGTTTGGCACCCATTTCTTGAAATTTATCTTCGAGTTCGATTTCACGGGCGATGGTCACCCCATCGTTGGTGATCAAGGGTGAGCCATAGCTCTTTTCTAAAACGACATTACGGCCTTTGGGACCTAAGGTAATCTTTACGGTATCGGCTAATAAGTCGATGCCTGCTTTCATCTCATCACGAGCGGTCTTTGAAAAATGAATAATCTTTGCCATGTTTCTCCTATTCAATGATGGCTAAAATATCTTTAGCCTCCACAATTAAGTATTCTTGCCCATCAATCTTCACTTCAGTTGGGGCATAAGGTTTGTAGATGACTTGATCATCTACCTTGATGTCCAAAGGAATAAGTGTTCCATTTTCAACTTTGCCTGGACCCACCGCAACGACTTTGGCCAAATGGGGTTTTTCTTTGGATGCGTCACTTAGAACGATGCCACTGGCTGTTTTCTTTTCCTGTTCGATCTTGATCAGAACGACGCGATCACTTAATGGTTTTATCATCTTTACCTCCTTTTAGCACTTAAACATAAAGAGTGCTAACACTTATTATTATATGTCTAAGATTTGACTTGTCAATGCCTTAAAAAAAGAAGCTATTGCTTCTTTGCTAGAATTTCACCTGGTACACCAATAATGGTCTTACCCGCTTCCACATCTTTGATGACGATGCAGTTTGCACCGATTTTAACGTTGTCTCCAATATGGATATTGCCCAGTACTTTCGCACCCGTCCCCACCATGACGTTGTTGCCAAGGGTTGGATGACGTTTCCCATCTTTCGCACTCATGCCGCCTAAAGTGACTTGATGATAAATCAAGCAATCATCGCCAATGATGGCGGTCTCACCGATGACTACGCCCATACCGTGATCAATGAACAAACGTTTGCCGATTTGAGCTCCGGGATGGATTTCAATGCCTGTCAAAGCGCGTGAG
>JBLJAX010000266.1:0-3374 GCA_047637795.1 Erysipelotrichaceae bacterium
ATTTCAGTGATTGTTGTGAACTGGGTGGCTTATGCAAAACTTACACGATCGATTACACAGTCTCTTAAACACAAGTCGTTTATCCAAATTGCTCGAATGAATGGGGCTAGTCATTTCCAAATTCTTCAAAAACATGTGTTCGGTCAATTGTTTCCATATCTGAGTGTCCTAATGAGCATGGATATGGGCGTGATGATTCTACGAATCGCAGGGCTTTCTTTTCTTGGCTTAGGCGCAACAGCTGTGCAAGCAGAATGGGGCATGATGGTTCAAGAAGCACGAAAGTATATGAGTGTGGCACCTTGGTTACTGATATTTCCAAGTGCTGCGATTATGTTCACTGTGATATTTGCAAATTTATTGGGTGAAGGACTACGTGCCTGGAATCATCCTAAAAGAGGTTATGATGGATCCCATAATTAAACTAAGTGATGTGTCGATACACTATCATACCCGCGTGAATCAGGATGCCTGTCATGGGATTAATCTTGAGATTAAGCAAGGTGAGCGGGTGGGCATTGTTGGTGAGAGTGGCTGTGGAAAAACAACACTTCTTAAAAGTATCAATGGTTTAGTTCGTGAAGAAGCAGCCATTTACGAAGGAGACATTCAGTTTCAGAATATTTCGCTTCGTTCGATGCAATCTGATGAGCTCCTTGAGATACGAACCCATCAGATTGCAATGGTTTTCCAGGATTGTATGAATGCTTTCAATCCAACGAAACGAATTGGGAAACAACTGATTGAGTTGCTTATGCATGTGCATCCGCTCACAAAGAAAGCCGCAATGCAAGAGGCACTAAGTGTGCTTGAATCAATTGGGTTTGCGGATGCAGAGAAGATCATGCGCTCTTTTCCCTATCAAATGAGTGGCGGTATGCTTCAAAGAGTATCGCTTGCGATGGTGTTTCTCATTAAGCCACAGGTGATTTTAGCAGATGAGCCAAGTTCGGCATTGGATGTCGTATCCGCACAGTTCATCCTATCCATGCTTCATCAATTTGTGGATGAGCATCAGATAACACTCGTGTTAAGTTCCCATCAGCTCAAGCTTGTTTCTGCAGTCTGTCAACGAGTACTAGTAATGTATCAAGGTCACATCGTTGAAGAAGGTCCTACGCAGGACATCTTTGCATCGCCTTTACACCCTTATACGCGTAAACTGGTGTGCGCAGCAAGTTATTTGGACCAAACGAGTTGTTGCCAAGATGAGGGTGTGACGCTTAAGCCAGAGCGCATGCCAAACGGATGTGTGTATGCATCGTTGTGTCCAAAACGAAGTGAAAAGTGCCTACACAGTCAACCACCCTTGGTTAGGGGTGAGAGCGGTAGAAAGGTGGCTTGTTTCTATGTTGCTTGAAGTAAAACAGCTTGATTTCAGTTATGGTCATCACCAGGTCTTGCATCAGATAGACTTCTCATTAAAAGCGGGTAAAAGTGTCGCAATCGTCGGGGAAAGCGGATGTGGGAAAAGTACGTTAGCACATCTTTTATTGGGTTGGTTAAGTCCGAATAATGGCAAAGTTTCGATTGATCAAACAGATTTGAATTCAAAAAAGACAGGAAAGCACAATAAGGCATTGAATGGAGTTCAAGTCGTTCTTCAAAATATCGATGAATCTTTGAATCCAAGGATGACAGCGTATCAGTTGATTGAGGAGCCACTTCATTATCAGCGTGACATTTCCAAGCACCAGTACCCATCGATGGTCTTGGATGTGGCTGAAAGAGTAGGCCTAGCAATAGAGGATTTGAAAAAGTACCCTCACGCATTTAGTGGCGGACAGAGGCAACGGATTGCGATTGGTAGGGCGTTGATATTGCGTCCAAAACTTCTCATTTGTGATGAGGCCACATCCAGTTTGGATGCGTCAGTTGCGAAGAGCATTCTGCACATGATGAAGCATGAAATTAGTGATCATGCGATGTCATTGGTGTTTATTACACACGACATCGCCTTAGCGTCATGGATGTGTGACGATATGATTGTGATGAATCAAGGAAGAATGATGGAGAAAATTGCGTCTGAGGACTTGCTTACGAAAGCATTGCATCCCTATACGAAAAAACTGATCTCCGCAAGTAATTATGAGATTAAGAAGTTAGAAACCTTGCGTGAATGCGCAAGTGATCATGAGAAAAATGGTTGTATCTATCAGTTTGAGTGTTCGCACGTCATGAATCAATGTTACGGACATGCTCCAAGCATGCGCACTCTGGAGATAGATCATGAAGTATGTTGTTTTATGCCCTGTGGCAGTGAGGAAATCAAAGTATGATGAAGAAAATAGTAATTGGTTGTGTACTGCTATTCATGGTAAGTGGCTGTGTGATTATTCAAAGGACTGAACCAATTTCGCAACACTTGATTGTGGCGGAACAGTTTGATCTACGCGGTTACGATCCTGGGAGTACAATGTCGGATTTTATTCGGGCTTTGATCTTCAACAATCTAGTCGAGTTGGATTTGAGCTTTAAGAAAGTTCCTGGACTTGCCAGTGAATGGTCACATAATGAAGATGCCAGTGAGTGGACGTTCAAGCTAAGAGAAGGCCTCACTTTCCATGATGGTGAGCCTTTTAATGCCGAAGCAGTGAAGTTCAACTTGGATTATCGAAGAGAAACGACCGGTAAAGCTTGGTTGAGTAATGTAGCTTCGGTTGAAGTCGTGGGAGAGTATGAACTTATCGTCCATCTGCATTCATCCAACATTACCTTTGATTCAGACCTTACACCTCCATTTTTAGCGATGATCAGTCCAAAGTCTGTGAATGCTCAAAATGAAGTAACGAATGCCATAGGAACGGGTCCTTTCAAGTTAGATACATGGGATAAAGATACTCAGTTTGTTTTAGTACGAAATGAGGATTACTATGACGGGCAACCAACATTGGAAAGCATTACGTTTAAGGTCATCCCGGATGCACAAACCAGAGCGATGGCTCTTGAAATGGGTGAAGTCCATCTCATGAGTGGTCGTGAAGCCTTGTCTGTTGTTACAAGCTTACAGAACAATAAGGATATTAAAATCTCGAGTGTGACAGGTCAGACATCAGAAGTGATGTATTTCAATACCCTAGAGGGTCCACTTGCGGATATACGTGTACGACAAGCCATATCGTCTACGATTGATTTAAAAGAGGCCATTCGAACACTTCTACCCAATATGGCGGTTGAACCCAAAGCCTTTTTCTCGACTGCATTTGATCCATATGTCGCAACTTTAAAAGAGGTGGATTTTAACGAAGAAGCGTTATTACAGGAAGCGGGGTATACTGAAAAGAATACCGAGGGAATACGTATGAAGGATGGTGTTCCGTTGTCGCTGCGCTTGGTTTTAGGCGCAAGCAATGAGGAAGACAAACTGTTAAGCG
>JBLJAX010000267.1:0-2486 GCA_047637795.1 Erysipelotrichaceae bacterium
AGGTTTCACACAGTTTTCACAGTAGACACTACTTATTCATGAGTTTATCTTTAAAAACACTGATCGGCTGAGCACCTTTTATGCTCGTGCCATCTTCAAACAAGAAGAAAGGAACCCCAGAGATTCTTAAAGCTCTTGCTTCATTCACGTCATTTTCAAGCTCATTCTGTTGAATGTCAGTATTAAATAATGCTTCCACATCCATCGGCGCGATTCCGAACTCTTGAGCAATCACCGAGAGATCCTTAGGATCCGATAGATTCTTACCCTCAATGAAATACGCATGATACAAAGCTTCATTCAATGCCTTTTTATGCTTCTCATCGACTAATTTCAATAATCGATGCGCTGCTTTCGTATTCGTCGCTTGAACCAAATCATAGCGATAATGCAAACCCACACGCTTAGCGTGCTGCACAACGCCATCCACCATTTGCTTCGCTTCTAAACGCGAAACACGATATTTGCGTGCTAAAGCCTCTTCTGTTCTTTCAATGTTTGTCATTGGTGCATTGGGATCCAACAAGAACGCCTTATACTCAATTTCCACATTTTCCATGCCTAATTCATCGATTGCTTTCTGAAGTGTCGTCTTGCCGATATAACAGAAAGGACAACTGTAGTCTGCCCATATTTTAATTTTCATAGCTTAATTACCTCAAGATTAGCTTAACGTAATCACTTTCTTTTTAATAGTAATTTGACTCAAAGATTATGCTAATATGAAGTTATGATTCAAGGCGAACGCATCTATCTCAGGCCCTTCATCCAACACGACGACCAACGACTTCTGCAATATGAACTCAAGAATCGTCTTTTCTTCAAGCCTTATGTGTTCACACGCAACGATCAATACTATACGCTTGCCAATATTCGCAAGTATATCCATACCTACGAAACACAATGGCAAAATAAAGAAAGCTATCGCTATGGCATCTTTCTTAACAGTTCGCACCAGCTCATTGGAACCATCGCATTAAACGATATTCTATGGCCACTTCGATGCGCCTACATTGGTTATGCACTGGATGAAGACCATAATAAAAAGGGCTACATGAGTGAAGCCCTTAAGCTGATGATTCATCACGCCTTCTTTACACTCAAGCTGCACCGCATTGAAGCCGGTGTCATGCCCAGTAATGTTCCTTCTTGGCAATTGCTCGAAAAACATGGCTTTGAGCGTGAAGGTCTGATGCGTAAAAACGTACACATCAACGGCCAATGGGAAGATCATTACCACTACGCGCTTATCAATCCTAACGACCTGTAATGATATCCACGGGATCAAGAATATTGATGTGATAGGTCAATGTGAAGACGATGACCAAGTTTACCAAAGCCAGTAAACTGATGACCTCAATGAAATGCCCTAAGCCTAAACTAAAGATATCGTAGTGATAATAAGCAATGAAGGTATCATAGAAATGAACCTTGAAGATGAAGTTCAAGATATCGATCATAAAGGGAACCATCACCAGTACCAAACCAACAATCAAAATCCCCACAAAGAGGACCTCGATCATAAAGATCCATTGGACCTCTTTTATTTCGGCTCCTAAAGCCCGTAGGATGCCAATTTGCTTCTTGCGTTTCAGAATGCTCGACGCAATGTAATTTCCGAGAAAGATAATCGCAAAGTAGCCGATGATTGGCACAAGAACCGCCATCAATAAGGTCAACTCATGTCGTGTGTAACGATTCAAACGATCTGTGATACGCGGTAAAAGTGTAACGGACCCCACTGTTTTCAAATCTTCAATCAAAGCGTGCGTATCTGTCTTTTCCGTCATTTGAACACCATAGCTCACAAGCTGCGTCGGTAAGGGATTATAACGTAGGAAGCTGGGATGGACATAGAGATTTGTGTAGCTCGTATTCAAGATGCTTTGATCCCCTCTTAAAAGAATCGCTTCATCATAGACGATCCCAACGATTCTTAGACGATGGAATGTCCCAACATTGAGAAATTGATCAAGAAGTGACGCATAATCATCCAGCTCTTTTCCTTGTGAGGCAAGGACATACTGCGCCAATGCACTGGAAATAACGAGTTCAAAGCGATCTTCAGGCAATCGTCCCAAACGATAACGCTCGAGTACCTTCAAGTTGGACACAAAGGTCAAACTCGCTTTTTCAATCGTTTCAAGCAGTTCCATATTTGGTCGAATGACCACATCGCTTGCTAAGGAATCCGGATTGGATACAGTCAAGCCTAAATCTTGGATGCGTAACCAGTCTTCACCAGCCCACAGATGTGTTTTAGGAAACAGAATGGCTTGGTGCTTTTTACTGATGCTTTGGAGCTCCAACAAAGCTTCACGATTCAATTTCTTAGGGCTGGTATCATTCAACTTAGGAATGACGACTTCCGCTTGCGTAAATGGGATGGGTTCACTGAGCACCAATTGTGTCTGTTGACTCAAATCCATCAAGTCGCCCGTCACATCCGCACTCACATACAAAGCCGTATAAACCGCAGATAAAAC
>JBLJAX010000268.1:0-3903 GCA_047637795.1 Erysipelotrichaceae bacterium
TGATACGTTGGCGATGGGTTGATTGGCATCAACCATATGCCACCAACACCCATTTCATTGAGATAAGGCAATTTCTCCTCAACACCCTTAAGATCACCCATCCCATCCTCATTGGTATCGTAAAAAGATCCGACAAAGATTTCGTAATACACATAGTTCTTATCCGAACGAATCGGCGTGCTTGCACACGCCGTTAATAAGCCGATTACTAATGAAACCAAGAATAGTTTTTTTAACATACTAACCCTTTACTGAGCCACCTGTAATTCCACTCACATAATACTTCTGCATATAGATAAAGAGAATGGTGATCGGGATGGCAATCAAGACCGCACCTGCCGCAAAGCGTGTGAAGTATTGATAGATATTTTCACGTGATAACATTTGGAATAAACCTAAGGCAACCGTATAGTTTTGATAATTATCTTTCATGATGACACTTACAAAGATGAAATCAACCCAAGGACCGATGAAAGCCATCAAAATCGTATAAACGACGATTGGTTTGGATAAGGGTAAGGTAATCTTCCAGAAAATCGTATTCTTACTCGCCCCATCCAACATTGCTGACTCATCAATCGCCTTTGGAATCGTATCGAAGAAACCCTTCGAGATGTAATATCCCAAGGCTGCTCCACCAGAGTAAACCAGAACCAACGCGAATAGACTTTGTGTCAAACCAAACGCTTTAAGGATGTGATAGATTGCGATCATCGACATGAATCCTGGAAACATCCCCAAGACCAAAGCGATGTTCATCATCGGTTTACGCATTTTGAAACGCAAACGACTCAAAGCATAACTCGTCAATAACACAATGATTGTCGAGATGATACAACTGAAGATCGCCACAATCAAGGTATTCATGAACCAACGTGGATAATTGAAGAGCGTCGTCTCTGTAAATAAACGGGTATAGTTGTCCAAAGTGAATTCCTTTGGAATGATATAGGCCGTGTAGGCACCTGGTTCCTTGCGGAAGGATGACATGATCAACCAAACAATCGGAAGTAGCCAAATGAAGGACAAACCAGACAAAATTGCATAAATCAAGGCGTTGCCAGCTTTCGCTCGTGCTTTCATGCTTTTCATCATTGGAAATCATCCTCCTTTTGTGTTGAAGCTGTTTTATTGAATACGATTAATGAGAAGAAGGCACTCAACATGAAGATGAAGATCCCAATCGTTGAAGCCAATGAATAGTTTTGTTCATTCACCGTCAGTTTATAGAGCCAAGTAACCAAGAGGTCGGTCTTCCCTGCTTGGAAGTATTCCAAAGAGAGTGGACCTCCACGGGTCAAGAGATAAATAACATTGAAGTTGTTAATATTACCAATGAACTGCGTAATCAAATAGGGACCCGTCACAAACAACATGTACGGTAAAGTTATCTTCCAGAACTGAACCCATGCGTTCGCACCATCAATCTTGGCACTTTCATAGAGATCCGTTGGAATGTTCATCAAGATACCCGATGTGATCAACATCGAATAGGGAACCCCAACCCAAAGATTGACGACAATGACCGTAACCTTCGCCATGGTCGGATCCGATAAGAACGGTAAGAATTTATCAATCAAATTCATTTCCTGAAGAATGACATTCAATGTCCCTTGGTCTGCCAAGAGTTGCGACATCAACATCAAACTGACAAACTGTGGAACCGCAATCGTAATGACGAAGATCGTACGCCAGAAACGTTTGAGCTTAATGCCCTTTTTATTAATCATGATCGCAAGAACCATACCAAAGATATAGTTCAAGACTGTTGCGAACACAGCCCAAATCAATGTCCAAATCAACAAGTCAATAAACGTCTTCGACTTGAGTGGATCTTTCCACAAAGCAGCGGTAAAGTTCTCAAAACCAACCCAAGTAAAGAGATTTCCAGGAGGTTGGTGAAAACGGTCAAAGTTCGTAAATGCAAGCAGAATCATGAACACTAAAGGAACGATGGTAAACAAGAAGGTCAGAAAGACAGGTAATGCTAGTACTGTGATGTGATATTTTTCATTCAAATACACATCAATTTCTTGTCTGAAATTCAGAGGTTTCTTGCCAGCTTCCAATGTCATCTGGTTCTGATAGGAGCCTGAGACACTCATCCAATAGACCATCACGAAAGCAAGGACAACGAAAATCGCCGCAACCCCAAACAACAACATCAACATCGAGTTGTCTCCAGGTTGAACGACAAAAATACCACGTTCTTCACTCCAAACACGTTCTTGAAGCTTTGTCCCAAGTGTTCCTAAACCATAGATACTCGAAACACCCGAAATCAACATGTAGAAAATGAAAACAAGTTGAACCCCTAAATAAGCTACACCTTTTACCCATTGCCCGCGCAACAGCTGACCCAAACCCATGACGACATAGGATGCCTTGGTTATTAGATCCCCTTGCGAGAAATGCGTAAAAAACAAACCAATTCGTTTCCCAAATGCTTTTAGCCCTTTGATCATTTGTAGTACACCCCTTCATTAAGAAGAAGGGCAATATGAAACCATATTGCCCTTGATAAGAATCCTTGTATTAAGCTTATTCGCCAGCAGCTTGTGATACTAAAGCGTCAAGCATTTCTTGAATGGACATTGTGT
Organism: Erysipelotrichaceae bacterium; assembly: GCA_047637795.1. Taxonomy (GTDB): domain Bacteria; phylum Bacillota_I; class Bacilli_A; order Erysipelotrichales; family Erysipelotrichaceae; genus UBA2212. The sequence goes on from JBLJAX010000268.1 coordinate 2,601, forward strand.
AGTCCTTATTTTCAAGTGCTAAACCGAATGCTTCAGCAGGTCCCCAATAGGTTCCAGCTACAGCGTTTTGGCTGATTGCAAATGGTGCTTGTTGAGCCAAAGCGGACAACGCAACGTCTGCAAGAACAGCTTCATTTTGAGCAGCATTCTTGTTTGAAGGACCTAATTTACGCGTTTCGAAACGTTTGATTTGGTTTTCTTCGTTGGTCAAGAATTCAGCTAAAGCCATTGCTTCTTCTGGGAATGCCGTTAAACTGTTGACGCCCATCAATTTGAAACCAGCAAAGCTACCCAATTGTGTAGCAACGCCACCCAAGTTGAATTCAGGCAACTTCGTAGCAGCATAATTTTCGCCTAAGATTGTGGAGATATCACCAGCATTCCAAGTTCCGGAAACACCAGCCGCAATGGTTGTACCCATGCCAGCTTTGAAGATGTTGTCATCGCCTGTTAAGAATGCAGGATGTGCTGTGAAGGCTTTGATTGCTTCACCGACTTTTACGCCTGTTTCGTTATTGAAATCTAAGACTTGTTTGCCATCGACTATCGAGAAGGTATTACCAGCACCGATGAAGAATGAAGCAATGTACCAACCATTGGATACGTCGAAGAATACGCTCTTGCCAGCAGCTTGAGCAACTTCCAACATTTTGTCTAATGATTTGACATCTTCTTCACTGAAGACACTCTTGTCATAATACATGAAGTAACCATTGTCCGCTGTCATTGGATAACCGTAAAGTTTGCCATCAACCGTTGCAGAATCAACAGCAGATTGGATGTTAGCAGCAACAATCGCATCTTTGTTGATCGTGACTTCATACAATGCACCCGCATTGACTAAGTCCATGACTTGGTCATTTGGATAAGCGAATACGTCTGCAGCAGCTTCTGGATCTTCCAAATATTTAGTACGTGCATCGGGTTCACCAACGACACCGAGTTCGATCGTCCAGTTTGCTTCTGGATGAGCCGCTTTAAACGCTTCAACCATTTCGCCAAGCATTGCTTGGTCATCTTGAGAACCCCACACTTTTAAGGTGACGTCCTTCACTTCGACAACAGGTTCTTCAGCTTTACATGCAACAAGTGATGTAGCCAATAGAAGTGTCGCTAAAAGAATAAGTAACTTCTTCATTATATGCCTCCCTATCTAAACACATTGTAAGTGTTTACAGCTAAAATATACCATTATAAAACGAAGTATACAATCAATTTAACCAATGAATCTTATTACATTTATCTGAAAGGTTTCACACAGTTTTCACAGTAGACACTACTTATTCATGAGTTTATCTTTAAA
>JBLJAX010000269.1:0-5663 GCA_047637795.1 Erysipelotrichaceae bacterium
CTTCGATGAGCCAACGGCTGTACTGACCCCCCAAGAAATCGATGAGTTGATGAAGATTATGAAAGACTTGGTTGCGGAAGGCAAGACCATTATTTTCATCACGCATAAATTAAATGAAATCAAAGCGGTAGCAGATCGCGTCACAATATTACGTAAGGGCAAATACATCGATACCGTTAATGTGAATGTGAGCAGTAAGGAAACCCTTTCAGAATTGATGGTAGGGCGTAAAGTATTGTTGGAAGTTGAGAAAACACCTGCACAACCCAAAGAGGTTGTTTTAGAAGTTAAGAATCTTGTTGTCAAATCTAAGACACACGGTAAGAATAAGGTCAATAATGTAAGTTTCAAATTGCATCGTGGTGAAATACTGTGTATCGCTGGTATTGAAGGCAATGGCCAAACGGATTTGGTTTATGCATTGACGGGACTTGAAAAAATTTCCAGTGGTCAAATCATCTATAAGGGTGAGGACATCACAAACAGTTCAATCCGACATCGTAATGTGAAGGGGATGGCACACATTCCTGAAGATCGTCATAAACATGGTTTGGTGTTGGATTACAATTTGGCTGAAAATCTTATTCTGCAAGATTATCATACAAACAAATTTCAAACCAAAGGTTTTTTGAAGTTTAAAAAGATCTATGAGAATGCGGATGAATTGATAGAACGTTACGATATCCGAAGTGGAGGTGGAGCTCATTCCATCGCACGCAGTATGTCGGGTGGAAATCAACAAAAAGCCATTGTCGCACGTGAGCTAGAGACACACCCAGAAGTTTTGATCGCGGTCCAGCCTACGCGTGGTTTGGATGTTGGTGCGATTGAGTACATTCATAAAATTTTGATTGAGCAACGTGACAAAGGTAAAGCGATTCTTTTGGTTTCGCTTGAACTCTCTGAAGTCATGAGTGTCAGCGATCGCATCCTTGTGATCTATGAAGGCGAGTTGGTCGGACAAGCAGATCCAGCTGTTGTGTCTCAACAGGAATTGGGTTTGTATATGTCTGGTTCCAAACGTGAGGTGTTAGAATGAAAAAGTTCATCTTAAATGATAATGTCCAAAAAATTCTAGCCTCTTTGACGGCAATCTTAATCGGTTTCATTTTTGGATTCTTGATTTTATTGTTTGCGGCAAGCATCAAGACGCAAGCCACGAATCCTATTGAAGGGTTTATCACTATCATTACGGGTGGCATGCGTTACAACGGCTTCAAAGGCTTCGGAATCATTCTTCGCTATACGACCCCAGTTTTATTAACCGGTTTGTCGGTTGGTTTTGCGTTTAAAACGGGTTTGTTCAACATCGGAGCTGCTGGACAATTTGTCATGGGTGGGTTCACAGCTGCCTACATTGCGATTCGTTGGACTTTTATTCCTCTTGAATTACTTTGGATCGTTGCACTTCTAGGTGCGGTTGTCGTTGGTGGTATTTGGGGGATGATCAGTGGTGTGCTTAAAGCTTATCGAAATGTGAATGAAGTCATTTCTTCGATCATGTTGAATTATATTGGTATGATCACGGTGAGTAATTTGGTCTTTACGATCAAGGATCGTTTTAATCCGTCACGTTCTCAAGTACCACTAAGTCGTATTCCAACCTTTGGTTTGGATAAGCTGTTTGGTGTGAACACCGTAGATTTTGGAATCTTCATTGCGATTGCTGTTGCCATCGTCATTTATATCGTATTAGAAAAGACGAGCTTTGGTTATGAACTCAAAGCTTGCGGTTTCAATCGTGAAGCTGCGCGCTATGCGGGCATCAATGATAAAAAAGGCATCATCTTATCGATGACCATCGCGGGTGCTTTATCAGGGCTTGGTGGTGCACTGGTCTATGTTTCCAGCATCACAAAAGTGTTCGACCAATCCTTAGTTCTTCAAAGAGAAGGCTTTGATGGAATTTCTGTTGCGCTTTTAGGCTTAAGCAATCCGCTTGGCATCATCTTCTCTAGTTTCTTTATCAGTATGTTGCGAAATGCTGGTTCATCTTTATCAAGAGCTGGTTTCAATGATGAGGTTATTCGCATCATGACATCAACAATCATTTATGCCAGTGCATTTTCACTTCTCTTTAGAGACAAAATCCACAAATTATTTAGTAAGAAGGAGGTCAAATAATGGATACGCTACTCTTTTTACTTAAAAACATGATTCCATATATGATTCCACTTACGGTCGTAGCCTTGGGTGGCATGTTCTCCGAACGAAGCGGGATCGTCAATATCGCTTTAGAAGGGATCATGGTTTTTGGAGCTTCGATTGGGATCTTCTTCATGTATTTCTTTCCAGATTTGTTTCCTCCACAGATGATGTTGATTGCGGCTTTGATTGTTGCACTGATCAGTGGAGCCATCTTCTCATTACTTCACGCTTACGCTTCTGTCAATCTTAAAGCAAATCAAGTCATCAGTGGAACCGCATTGAATCTATTTGCGACCTCGTTCCATGTCTTTGTAGCGCGTATCGTGACACCGAACGGTGTTGAAGGGGTCAAGTTCAACAACATCTACCGCATTCCTTCGATTCCATTTCTTTCTGATATTCCATTCATAGGCCCAATTCTATTCACGAACACGTATATTACGACCTTCATCGGTTTTGGTATCTTGTTTATTTCATCTTATATCCTCTTTAAAACACGTTTTGGCTTACGTCTACGTGCTTGTGGTGAACATCCCCAGGCTGCGGATTCGGTTGGTATCAATGTCAATCGCATGCGTTATATCGGGGTCTTGATTTCGGGAGCCTTGGCTGGAATGGGTGGTTTGATTTTGGTTGTGCCCAGTACGGTTGAGTATACCGGTGTCGTATCTGGATATGGTTTCTTAGCCTTGGCTGTGTTGATCTTTGGTCAATGGCGTCCATCGAAAATCGTTCTTGCTGCTGCATTCTTTGGTTTGATGCAAACGATCTCGAATTCAAGTGGTTTGAATTTCTTTATGAATCTTGGGATTCCGAAGTATTTCTATCAGATCGTTCCTTATGTTGCGACACTGATTGTCCTGACATTCACATCTAAAAAATCAGCGGCTCCAAAAGCAGCCGGTGAACCCTACGATCCAGGTAAAAGATAAAGAAGGCATTACGCCTTCTTATTTTTTTGAATGAGATCATTCTTTAGATTGTAGAGTTTTTCGGATAAGTCGACATAGTATTTGTGCGGAAAGCGCAAACGTTTCACTTCATCCCAAATGGTATCCATCTGCTCAGTACAGAACTTGCGTGTTTCTTCTGTTGATTTTACCTTATAAACACAACTTCCATTTACAAATATAGGTCTTTGCAGTTGTTTATAATGGTAATTCGTAATCTCCTTCTTTTTCCAAGGCGCAATCGGATCGAAAAGAACGTAAGCATCAAGTGGGATGACTTCATCCGCTAAGCAGATCAGATCACCAATCGCTTTGTTAGACGCATTGTCATAGAAACGAATCAACTTCTTAAATCCTGGGTTCGTGATTTTTTCAATATTTTCACTCAGTTTGATGGTTGGGATGATCTGTTCATCCTTTTCATAAGCCACAACTTTATACACGCCACCCAATACAGGATGTGAGCTAGAAGTTATCAAATTTTCACCCACACCAAAGACATCGATTTGAGCATCTTGAACGAGTAGATCGTCAATGATGTCTTCGCTTAATGAGTTGGATGCGATGATCTTACAATCCTGTAATCCAGCCTCATCCAATGCGATGCGCGCTTTTTTGGATAGATACGCCAGGTCACCACTATCGAGGCGAATGCCTTTTAAACGATACCCATTTGGAATCAAATAATCCTTTGCGACTTTGATTGCGTTGGGAATTCCACTGTGCAAGGTGTCATAAGTATCCACCAGCAAAACAGCGTTATTGGGTTGAATCTCAACATATTCTAAGAAAGCTTCGTATTCACTCTCATGCATTTGTATGAAACTGTGAGCCATTGTTCCAGAAACAGGGATGCCATGGATTTGACCAGCTAAAGTATTTGAAGTCCCAATCGCACCAGCAATGTATGCTGCACGAGCGCCTTCAACCGATGCATCAATGCCTTGGGCACGACGGACACCGAATTCTATAACTGAACGATTTTTCGCAGCTTCGACGATGCGTCGAGCTTTGGTTGTGACTAAGGTCGCATAGTTGATACTCAGCAATAAGAGTGTTTCAACCAATTGCGTTTGAAGTAAAGGCCCGCGAACTGTAACCAAAGGTTCATTCGCAAATACGGGAGTCCCTTCTTCAATCGACCAAATGTCTAGGGTTAATTTTAGGTTGCTAAGGTAGTTTAGAAATTCTTCGTCAAAGAATCCAGTGGATCTTAGATAGGCACAGTCTTCCTCTGTGATCTTATAGTTATTGATTTGATCAATCAATTGATTGAGTCCATTGAACAGGATGTAGCCACCCTGATTTGGAATCGTGCGAACGAACATATCAAAATAGGCAATGTCCTCATGCCGATTTTGCTTGAAATAAGTATAAGCCATTGTAAATTCATAAAGATCGGTAAGCAATGCAGAGTGTTTGTAAGAGTTCATGACAGGTGCGTTTTCCTATTCTGTGGTATGATGATGCATGTAAAATCATTATATCACGATAGAAGAAGAGGAGTTTTCAATGTTTAAAATTAAGCAAGATCTACCATTCAATTGGATCAACACCGATAAATTCAAAGATATGATCATCTCAATACGCTTTGCGGTTGAGAATGTTGAGCCCAATGTAAGCATGAACAACATTCTGTCCTACATGATGAGCGATCGATCAGAAACATATCCAAGCAAACAACTGATGTCCAATCAGATGGATGCACTTTTCGGTTTGAGTCTAAGCAGTAAGACCACGACATTTGGAGCAGCTCATGTTATCGAAGTCCGCATCCGTACTTTGAATGAACGTTATACCGATCAAGCGCACATCCAAGATGCAGCGCGCTTTTTAATGGATTGTGTGCGTCGGCCTTTGATGAATGAAGCCAGTTTGAGTGAAGCAAAGAAAAACTTGACGGCAAGTTTGAAGCGCATTCAAGATAAGCCCAGTCATCTAGGCATCATTCGCGTATGTGAAGGTGTAGGGAAAGACACCCCCCTTGCTGTATTCAGCCAAGGAAACATCGATGTGATTGAATCCATTCAATTGAATGCTTTGAAAGCCTATCATCAGAAACTTCTTGAACAAGTTCAACCTATGATTCTGATTATGGGTGATTTCAAAGGTTTGGATCAAAAGCAATTACAGAAGCAATTGACGTTCAATCAAACTTTGAACATCTTGCCTTCGGCGTATATTTTCCAACCCCGTCATACATTTAAGGCAACGATTCAAAAGGAGACCAGTCAAACGACATTCACCCAACTGTATGCGACGCATACGGCATACAATGATGCAGATTATTTAGCCATGCGTTTATATGTGATCATGCTGGGTCAGTTGCCAAATTCCTTGCTGTTTCAAGAAATTCGTGAGAAACGTAGTTTATGTTATTCAATCAGTGCAAGTTCCTTCAATTTCGATGGTGTGATGGCGATTCAAACCGGTATCAATCATAAGGATTTGGATGAAGTAGAAATGTTGATTGAATTGCAAAGAATCAAGCTCGCCAAGGGTAAATTCAGTCAAGCTTTGTTGAAAACAGCACAGAAGATGTTTATCAACGGACTCGAGTCCATG